>WTIF01000415.1 GCA_011522845.1 Deltaproteobacteria bacterium | reverse complement strand
TGATCATGACAGAAGTGATGTTCTTTGCGGCATTGATCAGTGCTTATATGATCATTCGTTCTGGTGCTGAAGAGTGGCCTCCATGGGGCCAGCCTCGGCTTCCAGTGTTCGCAACTGCACTAAACTCCCTTACCCTCTTGGCGAGTGCCTTCTGTCTGCATCGATCTGTAAAGGTATTCTCTTCCCAAGCCTCACAGTCTAAGCAGTTGCTTGCTCTGGCGATTGCTCTAGGGACAGTCTTTGTCAGTGTGCAGGGTTACGAGTGGGTCCAACTGATTAGTTTTGGGCTGACTATCACTTCCAGTACCTATGGAGGTGTCTTCTATCTGATCATTGGAGCTCACGGGCTGCATGTGATTGGGGGACTGCTCGCTTTGCTTGCTTGTTTGAGAAGACTCAATTCCACCTCCCAGCAACTGACAATTGACAACCTCCGTGCAGCCCAAATCTTTTGGTATTTTGTGGTTGGAGTTTGGCCAGTTTTATATACACTTGTCTACTTGCTTTGAGGATTGTGAAAGCCGTTCCTGCTATTGTGATCACTGGCCTGGCTAGTTTATTCTTGCATTTTGATGTACAAGCCTGTGCGGTTTGTTTCTCTTCCTCAGAGAATACGAGAGCCGCATTCTACCTGACGACAGCTTTCTTAACGTTGCTACCAGTAGCCATGCTGATTGGTGGCTTCTTCTGGGTACGGAAGCTGCAGCAGAAGCATGATGCGGTCGATCAAAGTTAAGCTTCATTCCGTCAGGACGAGTACATGTTGTCTCCTCGCCATCTTCTGGCAATCCCTGCAATTTTGTTCTTTGTTTCAATAACCAGCTTAGCACTCGCTCTCCCTCGCAATCTTCTCCTTTCCGAAAATCCAGACCTCACATTTTTACTTGTTGATAAGACAGACTGCCAAGTTGCAGTCTATCGAGGCCATCCAAAGTGGGAGATGACTGCTGCATACCCGTGTACGACTGGAAAAGTGCCAGGTGACAAGTTCAAAGAAGGAGATCTAAAGACACCAACGGGAATTTACTGGTTTACAGACGTTTGGTCAGAGAAAGATTTGATAGGAATGTACGGTGCTAAGGAGGCAAAGCCCTATGGCGCAGGAGCATTCCCGCTAAACTATCCGAACTTGATGGATCGCCTCTTCCATAACAAGACGGGCTATGGAATTTGGTTGCATGGAACAGAGGGTGATCAGCCTATTCCAACAGAGGGATGTGTTTCGGTCAGTAATGAAAATTTTTTAGAGATTGCGCAGTATATACAACTGCCAAACACTCTGATCCTGATTGATGAATCAGTAGAAAAACTGGAGAGACATCAGCATCTAGCAGAGGTAGAGAGGCTGAGAAATTTTATTGTCACTTGGATAGATGCTTGGGAAAATCCAAATGTGGATGATTATATAAATTATTATTCAAGTAAGTTCACAAACGAAAATTTCGATAAGAAGAGATGGCTGCACTACAAGAAGAGAATTAATCTGCGGAATAAAAGTCGGGAAATACAAGCTTCGAATCTAACCTTTCTTTATAGCAAAGGTACGTACTTCGTTCATTTTCTCCAAAAATATAGTTCTTCAGATTTTAGTGATTTAGGCTGGAAAACGCTGTATTTGGAGTTTCAAGAAGACGTACAGGATTTTCGAATTATCAGCGAAAATTGGGAACCGTATGAAAATCTAGCGATTATTCAAAAAACAGCAGACGCTTCCAGTTCTGAAACTGATGAAATTTAAGCTTCCCCTTCATTCAGCCCTCACTATCTGCGTTCCAATCCCTTGATCAGTAAATAGTTCAGCAATCACAGAGTGTGGATCTGTTCCGTTAATGATGTGAGCTGAACGAACGTTGGCTTTAACGCAATCCAGCGCGGCCTGAATTTTAGGGACCATTCCACCTGAAATCACCTTGTTGGTGATCAAGTTTTCCGCAGTGGCCGTGTCCAGATAGGAAATCAACTCTTTTCCATCCGATAACACCCCATCAACATCAGTCATGAAAATCACCTTACGTGCTTCTAACGCAACTGCAATAGCAGCCGCGACAGTATCAGCATTGATGTTGTAGGTTTCACCACTACTCCCCATCCCTATTGGCGAGACAACTGGAATGAACTGCTCTCGCATCAGCAGGTGCAGAAGTTCGGGATTGATCAGTCTGATGGTGCCTACATATCCCAGATCGATTCCACTTGCGTGCTTTTTCTTGTCAGCTTGAATCAAATTTCCATCCTTCCCACTAAGTCCTACTGCCTTTCCTCCAAAAGTCTGTAAATGAGCGATAATCTCTTTATTGAGGTTTCCTGAGAGCACCATTTCAGCAACCTTCAAATTTTCTGCGGTAGTTACCCTCAATCCATCAACGAAAGTCACTTCCTGGCCTAGGCTCTGGATCACCTTAGATACTTCTGGACCGCCACCATGCACAACGACTGGTTGCATTCCTAAAGATTGCAGCAGCACAATGTCTTGGGCAAAGCTGGTTTTCAGGGTTTCCTCGATCATTGCTGCTCCTCCGTACTTGATGACGATGATCTGGTTACGGAAGCGCTGAATGTAAGATAGAGCCTCAATCAGTAGATCTTTCTTGTCCTGATGGCTGATTTTCATTTGGGATTTCGAATGAGACAGAAAAGGAAGGACGATGAGTATGTTACTCAAATATCTGGTCGGACGGGTACCTTTAACTTTTGGTTAAGTCGTAATGGTTCGTTTCCTTCAAGATCATTAAGAACCAAGAGTTGCTCAACAGAAGTCCGGTGTTCTCTAGCAATATCCCAGAGAGTGTCACCCATTCGTACTTGAATAATTCTGTGGGTTGCCTTGTTGTTTTGTGTAATTTCCCTGAATACAGTGAGTTGTTGTCCTGCAAGCAGCGAATCAGAACTTTTCAGATTATTCCATTCCATCAATTTACTGACAGTTACATTGTAGCGCTCAGCCAGTTCAGAGAGGGTTGCTCCTTTGGGAACCCTGATTCTTACCTGTTTTTCTTTAACCAGTTGCTGAGAGGTTGGTTCGGGTGGTGGAGCAATGATCAAAGCTTGGTTCGCCTGCAAAGCATTAGGAGCAGCAAGATTATTCCAAGCCATCAATTCCTTAACAGAAACATCATAGCGTTGTGCTAGGTTGGATAGTGTCGCTCCTTTGGGAACTTGAATCGTTTTTGGGCGAGCATAAATTTTCAGTGATTGACCAGCTTGGAGATCCATTGGTGAGCGTAAGCGATTGATCGTCATTAGCTCTTTGATGTCTGTGTGGTATCGCTCAGCCAGTTCAGAGAGGGTTGCTCCTTTGGGAACCCGAATGACAAACTGCGTCCCACGGATGCGCTCTTCCAAGTTTTGATTTTTTTCTCGAACGTCTTCCAGGACTTTACGATTGACAACATACATCTTGAGGCGTTGTCCAACTTGCAGAAGCTGGTTTTTAGGGATTCGGTTCCAGCGCAGTAGTCTTGTGATGGTTGTGTTGTACTTGCGTGAAATTGTCGATAGATTCTCACCTCGCTGTACGCGTACATATTTCAAATCGCCATGGCGCTCAAGAGTTTGTAGATTCTCTGGAGTATCTTGCAGCATGCTGTTGTAGTGCTGGAGCCAGTGGGAAGAAGGCTCGCCATATTGGCGCAGAGATTGCCATAGGGCAGGCTGATATTTCTGTGGAAGGTAGATCGTGTAGTGTTTCTGATCAATGGGAGGCATCTCCCGTAGATATGCTGTATTGTACGTGAGTAATTCCTCTAGTGGCATTCCTGCACGCTGAGCGACTTCTTGGAAGGAGAAGTCGACAGGTACTTGGAACTGTGACTGCTCCATTGGAGGATCTAGTTTAACACCGGTGATTCCGAAATAATCTAAGTTTTTATAGATGATTGCGGTGGCCATGATTGCTGGAACGTAGCTCCGCGTTTCTCGAGGTAAAGATAGCGACCAGAAGTCAGTTGGTTTTTTTCTCTGCTTGGCCCGTTCCATCGCCCGCTGAACTCTTCCTTCACCAGCGTTGTAGGCTGCCAGAACAAGCTCCCAATCACCGAAAATTCCGTAAAGATATTTGAAGTGCTGTGCAGCAGCGCGTGTCGCTTTGAGAGGATCTCTACGTTGATCGATCCAAGGATCTACCCTAAGCTGATATTGCTGTGCTGTGGTTGACATGAACTGCCAGAGTCCGACGGCTTGCTTGACAGAGACAGAGCGTTCGTTGAAGTTGCTTTCCACTGCAACAACAAACACCAAATCCTGTGGAAGGCCCCAAGCTCGCAGTTCTCTGCGGAACATATCCATGTATCGGCCAGAACGAGCAAGTCCGCGGTTAAGAATGGAATGCTTACGCTCAGTGTAGTAGCGTAGCATCTGTTGCACTCGTTTATTGAGCTTGATAGGAATGTCGTAGTATCTTTGATCTGCAATCGCCTGGAGTGAAGGTTCCCCTTTGCCTGTGCTGATCTGGTTTGAAGATTCCCCGAAACTGGGTGGCGGAGAACCCCAGCAAAAAATTGCTAACAGAATTAGGAATTGCAGTGAGCGAAGCGTCATTATCTCTTTGAAGAGAGCATTTTTGTGAAAGGATTAATTAAGAAATCATTCCTATATGCCTGATTTCTTGCAAGATAAATGACACAAAATAGAAGAGAGTATTTTCAATACAATCCAGCTTGTAGACCAAAGTTTTTCTTGCAAAAAAGAGATTTATTAGGTCAAGTTAACCCGATTTGAGTCCACTGATACTGAGTAAAAGAGGCCACATTGAATTCCTATACATTCCGACGTCAAAACTATTTTGTTTTTCAAGTTGATCGTGATCCCGTTAGACCTTCGGTGCATTTCTTATGGGGTAAATTCGACTTTAGAGCGATCTTAGAACGCACTGAGGAGCCGAAAGCAATGGTTCAGCCGGATCGTGGGTTCAGGGATGAGAGTGGCCAATACTTCGTGCTGCAAAGCTTGCAGAACTTGTATCGCACAGAATGGTATGAGTTTGTCCGCCCAACAGCCCACGGCCTACAACTCGAAGAGACACTCTGGCAAAATAATGGTAAGTCTCATTATGTGGAATATCCTCAGGATCTGCAGGATGTCGCATGCTCTATCTGTGCCGCAGAAATGGGTCTAAGCCTCTTACAGCCTGTTGAACTAGCCTAATACTTCACTAATTTGACTACTTCATGAAATCGACTTTGCCTCAACGTAAGGTGCACATCGCAACCTTTGGTTGTCAGATGAACGAGTACGATAGCGACAAGATGCTTGAAATCTTGAATCAGGAAAATTACCAGTACACAGATGAGGCTGGAGAAGCTGACTTGATTCTGCTGAATACCTGCTCTGTTCGAGACAAGGCAGAACAAAAAGTTTATAGCTTGCTAGGCAGGCTGCGGAAACTGAAGCAGACTAATCCTAAGCTGAAAATTGGAGTTGGCGGGTGTGTTGCCCAACAGGAAGGTCAGCAAATCCTTGCAAGAGAACGCAGTGTTGATTTGGTCTTTGGTACGGATAATCTGTTCGAACTCCCTGAACTTTTAGCAGAAGTTGCTCAGGGAGAGCGTATCGCAAGGACGAATCGTGTAGCTCCTCGTCAAAAAGTCAGAAATTTTATCCCAGAGGAAGTTTCTTTATCAAAAGGAGCTAACCTGAAGGCTCATCTTGCGATCACCAAAGGATGTAATAATTTTTGCTCTTTTTGTATTGTCCCTGTGACACGGGGTCTAGAAGTGAGTCGGGAACCAGAAAATATTTTGCAGGAAGCTAGAAATCTGGTTGCCCAGGGAGTTCGTGAAATTTGTTTACTTGGGCAGAACGTCAATTCGTACAAGGCAGATGGTGTCGATTTTGTCGAATTGCTACGGCGAATGGACAAGATCGAAGGATTGCAACGCATAAGATTTACATCACCACATCCTAAAGATTTTCGAGAAGAACTCGCGGAAGGATTTGCTGAGTTACCAAGTCTATGTGAACAACTCCACCTACCTCTGCAGTCAGGTTCAGATCGTGTGCTGCGCCGAATGCGTCGCTGGTATACCTTGGAAAAATATCTCGAAAAAGTGGCCTTGTATCGCCGTTACGTACCACAGGGAACGTTATCAACCGATATGATTGTTGGCTTTCCTGGTGAAACAGAAGAAGATTTCGAACAGACTTTGCAAGCAATTCAAACTGTCCATTATGACCAGATCTTTGCATTTAAGTACTCTCCACGGCCAGATACACCTGCAGCGGAATATTCAGGACAGCTGCCAGAAGAGGTCAAGATCGAGAGATTACGTCGACTGTTGGAGTTACAGGAACCGATTGTAAAAGCCAAAAATAAGGCTTTGATCGGTAGTTCGCAGGAGGTCTTGGTCGAAGGTCCTTATTTGAAGGACCCAAATCGACTCAACGGAAGGAGTCGAGGTTACCACTCGGTTGCGATTACAAACTGTGCCGCTGAACCAGGAGAATTAGTACCAGTTCGGATCACCGGAGCCAAAACCTACCTGCTGGAAGCAGAACCACTGTCAAAATGATCAATCAACTTCAGATCACTAGTCGAATCGATCTCGTTTGTCCAATCTGCCACGTCGAGGGGGAGTGTGAGGCGCATTGCGTAGAGGCCTGGCAACAAGGAAATCGCCGAGACCATCTGCGAAACCTGTTGACGCCCTATCCGAATATTGCGCCGCAGTTGCTTCAAACGCTTTTGGATAACCAGGCAACGCCAGAACAGGCTTTTGGCGACTGTACACTGATTGCTTGGAACGATGAGGTGCCAGCGACCTTTCTTCCGCTTTTCGATGGTACAGCGATGATCCACACGCAAGAGCCGTTACAATGGTTTGCTCTTTTCCATCGTGAGGGGCCTAATCTGCTGGATCTTTACACCAAACGCATACTGGGTCAATTGATGCGCAGCTATAAGATGCGTGAGATGATCCAGACGCTGCGTGAAGAAGAAGTCCAGATGATAGTCCCTCGTACAGCAGTGAAGCGCATTAAGCCTACACAGCCGCCACTGGACCAAGTTCCGGAAATTCTGATTTCACAGGGTGGTGTGGCCGCAGATTCTTCTGCTTATCAGGAAGAGGAATGGGCTGTTGATTTGATTCGTAGTCTAACCTAAAGATTGTCGATAGAAAAAGGTGGTAAAACATTTGTTTGGTATTTGCACATCTTTTATCATAAATCGAAATCGAAAAAGAGAGATAGGATTATGAAACCATGGATTGTATGGATGTGCTTTGGGTTGCTCTATCTTGGAGTACAGGAAGCTGAAGCGCGTAGAATCACCGGTGGCAAGCCAATGGCGCCGCGAAGCCCAAGCATTAATTATGAGCAACTTCAGCAGCATCGAACACAATCTCGTGCTGGTTATCAAAGTGGTTACTATGATCAAGCATACCAAGCTGAGGTTCGTAGGGGTCGTTCGGTGAACAGTATGGTGGGGAGTAATACGGGAAGTCCGCCGATTTATCCGCTTAATTACGGTGCACTCCGACGCTCTGTGTTGGAAGATGATGACACTCAACGAAGGAACTTCAATCCATTCAGAGTAAAGCCAGAATACGGGACGCGTCCATCTAGTCGTCCACGCCCACGTTATCCTACCGAAGGTGTCAAATCACCGATCAAACTATTCTGATTGTTCCTCAAATTTCCCAAAAAGTGTTGGCCATGCAGGCCAACACAAACTAATCGCAAATCAAAAGAGATTTACAAATGCCCAGTCGTCTGTCTCAGCTACAGAAGTTGATTCAGGAATCTGAATTAGATGGCTATTTAGTACCAACGACAGATGAGCACCTCAACGAGTACGTGCCTCTACACCACCGTCGTTTGGAAGCCTTGAGTGGATTCAATGGATCTGCTGGCATTGCGATTGTTCTGCGGGAAGGACGATCGCAGCTTTTTGTAGATTCTCGCTACCATATTCAAGCAGATGCGCAAAGCGGAGAGCATTTTGAAATCCGAAAACTAGGGCTCGCGGGAGTTCCAGACGTCGTGGAATGGCTCGCAGGACAATCGACTGGGTGTCGTTTCGGAGTAGACCCATTCACAGTTAGCCCACGGAGTTGGCGACGTTGGTCACAGGCGTTGCTGAGTTGCCAGTCGGAGTTGGTACCAGTTCTTGGTAACTTGGTTGATCAGACCGGATCAATTGGGATACCTGAACGGGTAGAGCCTAACGTGTTGCCACTTTCTTGGACGGGTCGTTCCACCTCAGAAAAGTTGACAGAATTGCGTAACCAATTGGATAAGCATCAGGCTACGCATTTATTGTTGACCCAGCTAGATGAGATTGCCTGGTTGACTAATTTGCGTGGAAAAGACGTTCCTTGTAATCCAGTCTTTGAATCCTATGCGCTGATCTCCAAGACAGAAGCAATCTGCTTTTGTCATTTTCCTACTAGCGCAGAACTAAAATCACTAACGGATTGGACGTTCTATCCATATGAGGACTACGCTCCCGCCGTGAAGCATTTAGCAGCAGATGATTCTGCTTGTGTTTGGTTGGACCCTCAGGGTGTTACAATGGGCACCTTGCTGCTATTGCAGGATCAATCTGCTCAGGTATTGGAAGCAGAAAGTCCAGTTATCATGCCGCGTGCTTTGAAAAATGAAGTCGAATTGCAGCGTATTCGCTACGCTCACCGACAGGCAGCAGTTGGAAAAATTCAGAGTCTTGCTAGATTGAAGCAAGCCGAGCGGGATAGTGAAAAGGTAAGTGAACAACAATATGCTGGATGGCTACGTAGCTACTACGAGAGACGACCAGATTTTGCAGATTTGAGCTTTGAAACAATTGCTGGAGCTGGTGCCAACGCAGCGATTGTTCATTACAGCAATCCAAGTGCAGAGAAAATTCTGACAGATGGTGAATTCCTATTAGTCGACTCTGGAATTCAGTGTGGAGGAGGAACAACCGATGCGACTCGTACGATGGTCTGGGGAGAGCCTGATGCTGAGCAGCAACGATGTTATACGAGGGTGTTGCAAGCGCATATTCGACTTGCTCGCCAGGTTTTTCCTGAGGGTACGAATGGGGCGGTGCTGGATGGTGTGACTCGATCTTTGTTATGGAATGAAGGACTTGATTTTGGACATGGAACGGGTCATGGCGTAGGAGCCTTCCTCGGGGTGCATGAAGGGCCGCAACGTATATCGGCCTTCGCTGGAGATGTCGGTTTTCGGTCTGGAATGATCATTTCCAATGAGCCTGGGTACTATCGCACGGGTTGGGGAGGCATTCGCTTGGAAAATCTCTATGTCGTGCAGCCAGCTGCCCAGCATCCTAAGCATCCAGATGGTAAAGAGTGGCTTTGCTTTGAAACCCTGACTCTGATCCCCTTTGAGCGCAAGCTAGTTTGTGAAGAACTGCTTACGGAAGACGAATGGAAGTGGTTGCAGCACTATCACAAGCGAGTTTGGGAAGAAATTTCACCACTCCTCAATGAAGACGGAGAGAAAGAGTATCTACAGCAAGCTTGTGACTGGTCGCAGCGGTTACAGGCGGCTGCTTAGGAAGCTTGGTGGAAAATCTCCTGCAAGAATTTCTTCAGAAGGTCGATTTGTTCAGAAGTGTTCAGATAGGGCGCATGCCCACAGTTGGGAAGGGTGAATAACTGTCCCATTGGCCCCCTAGTCGTCATTTGTTCTGCAACACTGGGAGTCAATATATCGGAAAATTCACCTCGAAGAATCATCACTGGACAACAGATCTGCTCATAGATCTTCCACAGATCTCCTCCTTGGGGTGCTTGGGCAAAGGGTTCTGACAAACGTACATCGTAGTGAACGGTCCATCTCCCATCATCTTTCCTCCTAGCTGAGGAAATTGCTAACTCCTGCCATTCCTGATCACTAAGCCACCCAAAAGGCTGGTAGACCTGCCGAAAGTACTGCTTCAGTTCCTGAAAATTGTTAAAAGTTGGGGGCCTGGAAACATAGTTGGCAATCCTCTGGATCGCTCCGGTGGGTAACTCTGGACCGATATCGTTGATCACGAGTCCCGCCAAGCGCTCCTGCAAACTGGTGGCCCCGAGCAGCATGCCCATGATCCCACCCATCGAAGTGCCGATCCAGCCACAACGCTCGACCTGAAAATGCTCTAACAGAGCAACTGCCTGTTTCATGTAGAATGGGACAGTATATTCCGTCATTGGATCTTGTGCCCATTGTGAGTGACCTCTTCCGAGAGTATCAGGGATTAGCAGGCGATAGTGTGGAGAGAGATGGTTTGCTAGTGTGTGAAAATCTCTTCCTGTGCGTGTCAATCCGTGCCAAAGGATCAGAGTTTCACTCGCAGCAGGATTCCAAACTTCTACATGGAGTTCTCGTTCGCAGCACAACACATAGTGAGATTGAGGAGTTGTCATAGTTCTGAATGCAGGGGAATTGATTTGCGAAGTACTGGTTAGTCCAGGCAAAATACAAGTGTTTCAATAGTTTGCAGTGGGCTTTATTTTGCAGCAAGCGAATTCAAGGAGAAGAGAACAATGGAGTTGGCCCAAAGGCAGTGTATGCCATGCCGTGGCGGGGTCCTACCAGTTAAAGGAGAGGCGCTAGAAGTGCTATTCCAAGAATTGCAGGATGGCTGGAAGATGATCAACGAGCATCATCTTCAGAAAGATTATGTCTTTCCCGCTTACCAAGAAGCTCTTCGTTTCACGAATTTAATTGCAAATCTAGCAGAATCAGAAGGTCATCACCCTGAGTTGATACTATCCTTCCGCAATGTACGTGTGAGCTATTGGACGCATAAGATTGATGGCTTGGTGGAGAGTGATTTCATCATGGCTGCCAAGAGTGACCTGATTCACGCAAATGAATTTCCTGCTACCTGATGTGAGATCTTGTCAGTTCCACGATATGTCGCCAAAGCCTGCTTTGGGCTCTTCACGCTGATCAATCTAGCACTGCTGACTGGTACAGCAGTACTAGGCTATCTTGTTTTCCTAGCTCCTGCCCCTCATCTTGATCGCAAAGCGATCCAGCAGCGTCTGCTTACCGAAACAATTGTCTACTATCGTGATCAACGCACGAAATTAGGCGCCTTCTACGATCAGGTCCATCTTCTTTACCTGCAGGCCAACCAGCCAACTCGGATTGATTCTGATCTGGATGCAGTGATTCCAGAGACATTTTTCGATGCAATCATTGCCAGTGAGGACCAATCTTTTTACCAGCATATTGGTGTCGACCCTATTGGAATCCTCCGAGCGTCTTGGGCTAATTTGCTTGCAGGGCGTGTTATTCAGGGAGGTAGTACTCTCACCCAGCAGACTTCAGAGCTTTTGTTTGAACATCGTCCGGAGCATGGAGAGGATCGTTGGGCAAACAAGGCACTGGAGACACTGGATGCCCTGCGTTTGGAAGCTCGCTACAGCAAAAGAGATATTCTTGAATTCTATACCAATCTCTTCCATGTGCATGGAACAGGGCAAGGATTGGCGATTGCAGCCCGTTACTATTTCAACAAAAACGTATCAGAGTTAAATCTTTCTGAAGTTGCCTTCATTGCTGGTTCGGTTAAGGGGCCGGCAAACTACAATCCCTTCCGAACCCAGAATCCAGAGGAAATACAGCGTATTGTCGAGAGAGCAACAGAGCGTCGAGACTATGTCTTACGGAACATGCTGGAAATGGAGCTCATCTCTGAGGAGCGTTTTCTGGAGGCGTCTCAGGATTTGGTTGCTTTTCGACAAGGGTCCTTCCGTTATCAAGATAATCACCAGATTGAGGTGGTCCGCCAGCAGATGAACGAGGAGCCATTCCACTCCATTTTACAGGACTATGGTGCGGAGGGAGTGGAGAAGGGAGAACTCCGCATTCAGACGACGCTTGATCCCAATCTCCAATATCTTGCGCAGTTTGAGTTGCGGCGACATCTCTCTCGCTTGGAATTTCAGCGCAATGGCTATGCTGCTCCAGCCACGAATCCAGAGCCATCCTCATTGCAACCTGAATTCGGAAACTTCTACACTGGCCGAATTGAGGAGGTGTTGCTGGGAGACAACCCGAGCGTAAAGGTCCAAGTAGGATCTGACCGTGCAGAAGTGCGGGGCTTGTT
>WTIF01000074.1 GCA_011522845.1 Deltaproteobacteria bacterium | reverse complement strand
CAGCAGTACAGTGTGGGGATGCTTGCGGATTGCATCTGTAAGCAGCCCTCCTTGATCATAGCCGACATATCCTGGAGGTGCTCCGATCAACCGAGATATAGTATGCTTCTCCATATATTCACTCATGTCGAAGCGTTGGAAATGAATTCCTGTAATCTGTGCCAGTTGCTTGGCCAACTCAGTTTTCCCAACTCCTGTAGGGCCAGTGAATAAGAAAGAACCAATTGGTTGATCACTCTGTCGCAAGCCTGCTCGAGAGCGTTTGATGGCTTGCACCAATGCATGAATCGCATTGTCTTGCCCAAAGACCTGAAGTTGCAGCTCTTTTTCTAGATCTTTGAGCTTTTCCTTGTCAGAACTGTTCATTCGCTCCAACGGGATCCGGGCGATACTGGCAATCACCTTTTCAATGTCTTGGGAATTTACAGTTTTGCGGCCCGCTCCTTTCAGTCGAATAGCAGCACCAGTTTCGTCAATAACATCAATAGCCTTGTCGGGCAGGTAGCGGTCATTGATATATTTTGCAGAGAGTTCAGCAGCTGTTTTTAGAGAAGAGACGGTATAGCGGAGTTCGTGATGTTCCTCGTAACGATTTTTTAGTCCCTTGAGAATTAGGAAGGTCTCCTCAATTGAGGGTTCATCGATGTCGATCTTCTGGAAACGCCTAGATAGAGCTCGGTCTTTTTCAAAGAGTTTTTTGTATTCATCATAGGTTGTAGACCCTATACATCGAATTTCACCCTTCGCTAGCGCTGGCTTGAGTAAGTTCGAGACATCCATTGATCCCCCGCTGGTTGCTCCTGCTCCAATAATCGTGTGAATCTCATCGATAAATAGAATAGATTTTGGTTTCTGCTGCAAAGATTTTAGCACTGCTTTGATACGTTGCTCAAAGTCTCCGCGAAATTTCGTGCCAGCTAATAGCGCTCCGATATCAAGCGCATAAATTTCGGATCCCTCCAGTAACTCAGGGACCTCTTGACGGAATATGCGTAGGGCAAGGCCTTCAGCAATGGCGGTTTTGCCGACTCCGGGGTCACCTACGTAGATAGGATTGTTTTTTCGACGTCTACAGAGAATCTGGATTGTTCGGTCTAACTCCGCATCTCTTCCAATCAAGGGATCAATGCGATCTTCTTCAGCAAGCTTTGTTAGATTAGTGGTGTAGTGTTTGAGCGCATCTTGCTCCCCACGTCCCTGGGAGCTTTCTTCTTCGTCTGTACTATCAAAGTTGTGGTTCTCTTCTTCATCCTCAACAGCGACCTTAGCAATGCCATGTGAGATATAATTCAGCAAATCAAGCCTCGTAATCCCCTCTTTTTGCAGAAAATAGGAAGCATATGATTGGGATTCTCGATGAATTGCCACAAGGATGTCTCCTACGTCAGCAGATGCCTTCCCAGAACTATTGACGTGCATGATTGCTAAGTGGAGAACACGTTGAACTGCTCTGGTTTGTTGAGGATTGGATCCCTCTTCTCGCATGGTCTCTTGTTGATCAAAAAACTCTTCCAAGTCTTCTTTAATTCGATCAACGTTGCCGCCACAACTTCTAATAATTCTTACCCCATTGTCATTGTGCAATAGGGCATAAAGAATGTGCTCCACGCAAAGGTACTCATGGCGTCGATCCTTGGCTTCACTTTGTGCAGCCATCAAGCACATTTCCAAATCTCTCGTGAACATATGGGATTCCTGTCAGATCAAACTTCTTCCATACTTGCTTTGAGAGGAAACTCGTTTTGACGAGCCATCTCGTGAACAGCTTCAACCTTGGTCTCTGCGACCTCATAGGAGTAGACACCGCAGATACCGACACCAGTCTTGTGGACCTGTAACATTATTTGAATCGCTTCGTCAGCCGTTTTGTGGAAGACCGCCTCCAGAACACGTACCACAAAGTCCATTGTGGTGTAGTCATCGTTATGTAGTAGGACTTTAAACTGAACCGGTGGTTTTAGTTTCTGTTTCGTCAGTGTGACGAGGTCTTCCTGAGGCTTAAACTGACTCATTCTAGTTCTTGGCTTACCGGAAAATTTCCTTTTTGATAATCTCGGAAATATGCGGAAAAATTCCTAAACAAATTCAATAGCATCCAATTTAGGATCTAGAAATTTATCGTTCAGGTTCCCGTAGGTCTCATCTCTAACCCAGCACGAACTTCAGTACGCTGCTGACCAGGTTCTTGAATGTAAACTCGGCTATCTGGCGGTATACTGTGAGTCAGCCATACATTACCACCAATGATTGAACGGGCCCCTACTATGGTATTACCTCCTAGAATCGTCGCACCAGCGTAGATAATAGTTTCTCGCTCAATAGTTGGGTGGCGTTTGAGATGTGGTTCATTCTTATGCTGTATTGGACTGAATGCCCCAAGTGTTACCCCTTGGTAGATGCGCACTTGGTCGTGAATCACAGCGGTTCCACCAATGACGATACCAGTGCCGTGATCAATCATCACACCGCGTCCAATCCGGGCACCTGGATTAATATCGATTCCGGTCAATGAGTGAACATGCTCACTGAGAATCCGTGGCATTAGCGGAATTTCATAGTTGTGGAGGAAGTGGGCAATCCGGTAAATGCTAAGTGCGTGTATTCCAGGGTAGGCCAGAACGATTTCCTTACGATCATTAGCGGCTGGGTCACCTGCAAAGGTTGCTTCAACATCTTCCGCCAAAACTTCTCTCATTTCCGGAAGTGTCTCAAGCAAGTTGAGAGAAATTTCTTCAGCCCTTTCACTGCAGGCTCCTGGCGGTGGTTGGGGTAATCCCTCCTGTCTGCTTTGCCAGCAAATCACTTGCTCTAGATAGTCACGTAATCTGTAGAAGATTGAAGCGCTTTTTTGACCTAACCAATAAGGTAAACTGATCGCATCAAGTTGTTCTTGCCTGAGCAAACCTGGGAACAGCAAAACCTGTAAATCATTGGCCAACTGGACGATGCTCTCTCGAGCAGGCAAGCCAGAGCAGCCGATACTCTGAATTTCTGGATGACTGTGATAGGAGTCCAGCAAGGCGTCCACTGCCTTCCGAAGTCGTAACTCTGTTTGCATAACTAACTGAGAAGAATCATGACTGGTTTTCAGGATGATTTCGCCAATTTCAAACCTATCGGTAGTTCATCACCAAACAACCAGTTCTGCAAGTTGCTTTCTAGAATCTCCTCAGGATCTCTCTTTGCTTCTTCGGTAAGTAATCGTACCAGACTCCCATCTTCATCATAGGATTTTACAAAAGTAATCAGTTCTTTTCGAAGATCTGGAGAAATATCTCTGTGTCGGTCTCCGGTAAACTGCCCTAGCTTTGTCAGTACCAATGGTAATTCTTGAATCGGTTTTTGATGATGGATTTCAAGTAAACTTTGAATCCAAGGTTCAACTTCTTTTGGAGGCATCACATACAAAGAACCTGCATGCACCAATTCACGTGAACCAAAGCGAGCCAGACAGAGTCCCTCAATCCCTGTACTTTGATTCTTCTCCAAGCGATCGAGTAACTGTTTGCCATAAATTCGCTTCTTCCCATGTGGCACGGATTCTAAGTTACTTAGTAATAACCACAATTCGTTGAGAGCGCTGGGAGAAATAGATGTTGGTCTTTTCCCTTTTGGCAATTTTGAAGACCTTGGCTTACGATTCCCTTCCACCAATCGCACTTCCAGAGATTTGAAGATAGCTTCTTGGGTTTGTGGAGGTAGCCCTGCGGCAACACGACGGCAAAAAATCCACCACTCAACTTCTACGTTTCTTTCTTTTCGAAATTGTGGTCCCCGATCAATCCACTCTGTTAATTGCTTGATGCGCAGCTCATCATTTGGGAATCCAAATCCTGGGCGCAGGCAGAATCCGCAAATTTTCAACCAATTCGTTTCGTGGTTTACAGAACGAACTCTAGTTCCCATTCCGCTGAGTAATTGATCAGCAATTTCTCGTAAAAGTGGAAGGGGCCAAGCTGTTCGAGGACCCAGTAACGCCTCCAATTGTTTGTTGAGGCTCAAGGGTAATTTTTCTTGGCGGCTTCTCTTGCCAAACCAGCTTTGCAGAGTCTTGTGAACATCATCCCAATTGCCAGGAGGTTCCCATTGCTTACTAACGTTAGTGCTTTGATCGGGTTGAATTACTTCTGGTGCAGATTCTCTGATACGGAATTCAAGACGCCATTCTTCATTCAATTTGTGGTTAACACACTCTAGGCTAAGGGTCCCTATTTCATTCAACTTTGCTCGAAGTTGGATTCCAAGTGTTGTGGTTTTCTTGGGAAGCCGATTGCGGTCTATTCCCAGAAATGTCTGAATCGGTGGAAGTTCTGTAAAATCACGTTCCAAATCTTCTTGTTCCGGTTGGATTATATCTCCCAATTGGTCCTGCGTTCGGATGCTAGAAGACCTCATCTCAAATTGAACAGGTTGGTTAACAGCAATCTCAAGGGTGTGCCCTTGGACTTGCTGATATTCCTCGACAGAGGCTTGTTGGGGCAAAATGCACAACCAAGCTAGGTTTTGTGAACCCGGCTCCATTCCATCAACCAGCAGTGAGACATAGTAGCTTCGAGCGCTCCCTCCTTTGATTTGCAGACCTTTCCCCTCACGAACAAGATGGTAATAAGTTGCCCCTTTGGCGACAGCCAACTGCATTTGCTCTTGAGGAAGCACCTGGACACTTTTCTCAGCTTCTCCTAGTTGAGATCCCCATTTTTCCAGTAGACGCCGAATTTTCTCCTGAAGTAAAGAAGGTTCGAGTGTCCCACCGTTGAAAAGGACGTGAGTAGGAAAGCGTTCTGGTTCAATTTGAGAACAGTGATTTCTTAAAAATCGCAGAAGATGTCTAGTAATTGCGGAGTCACTTGCGTACGGTAATCCGATAGTTCGCAATCCCTGAATCTTCTTGGTGGGTAAATCAGCATCCCAATCGAGTTCAGGGAAAAAGCCGTCCAAGATGGTTTGTTCGAATTCTTTTTGGGAAAGAATATAGTTTTTGGTTTTTCCAATCAGTCTGCTCCCTTGTTCGGCAATCGTTACTGGAAACTGATCCTGTTCAGTAGTCCAAAGTATTTCTTTTGCTCGTCTGCATTGAGCGGTGAGTGCCTCCCAAAGTCGTGGAGATAGCTTTCTCTGTTGTCCAGTCAGTTGTTGCTCAACATGTGCTGCTAGGGCTAAATCCAAATTATCCCCGCCCAATAGGATGTGATCACTGACAGCCAAGCGTTCCATTTCAGGATTCCCTTCGGGATCATCCGGCATTTTTACTTTGACGAGGCTGAAATCGCTTGTTCCACCGCCGATATCAACAACTAAGACAATATTTTCGGTGTTTGTGAAATAATCTGATAATGTTTTTGGGGGATCAGGTTCCTCCGAATTCGTAGCAATCCATGAGTAAAAGGCCGCCTGAGGTTCTTCCAGCAGAGTGACGTTCTTTAGTCCTGCCATTTTGACCGAACGCAGGGTGAACTCTCTGGCTATTTCATCAAAAGAGGCAGGCACCGTAAGCACAATTTCTTGGTCCTCCAGCCGCAGGTCGGTTCTGTCTTTGGCAATTTTGTGATTCCAAGAATCTCTGAGATGCTGAAGAAATATTGAACTCGCAGCTAGAGGAGAATAGCGTCTGAGATCTGACTGGTCACTCTGAGGGAGAATCTCTGCTTCTGGATTTAAATTGTGGTAACATAGCCAGGATTTCGCAGAATGAATATTTCGTCCAGGTCGGAGCGCCTGCTGTTGCCGAGCCCATTCTCCAGTAGCTAAATCAGGTTCAGAGTCCTCAGACCAAGGCAATTGAAAGCGACCAGAAAGCTTTTCTTCTTTGGTCAATAAAAATGCATGAGAAGGTAGGGTCTTCTGATCATACCACTCGCCATTGCCAATCCACTGTGGAATTTCAAAACAATGCAGTTGATTCGTAAGATCTTCCTGGTCTAAATAGCAAAGAGCGCTGTTGCTGGTACCAAGATCAATTCCAATTCTAAATCTCGATGTAGGTAATTTCATAATGTTTTCTTCAAAGAAGGCTTGGTCTCATGATATGTTTAGGTGCACGAGTGGTCATAGCAACTCTGGCAATTCGTTTGAACTTTTGGGGCAATCATGGAATAAGGATGGTCCCTTTCAAGTAACCAAAGCTTAAATTTCAAATCAACATGAAAAAATACATATTTATCCTACTGCTTTTTGTATTTTTGGGAGGAAATACTGGAGTGGCCGAGGAAGACAAGCTCAATCAGGCGGTGGTTCGTGGGATTGTGGAGCGATTTACATCGTTGCACTATGCTCAAGAACCTTTGAATGATGAACTGTCCAAAAGGATTTTTCAGATCTACCTCGATTCCTTGGACTCTGGACATTACTACTTCTTGGAATCTGATGTGAAGGAGTTTCGTGCGAGAGAGAGCAGTTTGGATGACATGCTTCGGCGTGGTGATGTCACCTGGGCAATGGACGTCTTCACACGTTTCCTTACCAGGCTTAGTCAACGTCAAGCGATGCTGGAATCTTTTCTGGAAGACGAGTTTGACTTCGAGAAAGATGGTCAATGGAGAATTGATCGGAAAGATGAACCCTATCCCAAGAATGAAGATGAAGCGAAAGAGACTTGGAGGCTGAAAATCAAGTTTGACCTACTGACGCTCAAGTTGGCTGGCAATACGGATCAAGAGGCAAAGGACCGCTTATTAAAACGTATTCGCTCAGTCTGGAAGGATTATTCTCAGTACACTGACGATGATGTGGTTGCGCTTTATCTAAATGCTCTCACACGAGCGTATGATCCTCATTCGACCTACATGGCTGCGGAGGATCTGCGGAATTTTGATATTTCGATCAAACTTTCTTTGGATGGTATCGGTGCGGTGTTGCGCTGGGAAGACGGCTACACCGTTGTGAATTCGATAATTCCTGGTGGTGCAGCTGCGCGGCATGGAAAATTGGCTGTCGATGATCGGATCATTGCTGTTGCCCAAGGGACAGAGCCATTCGAAAGCGTCATTGATATGCGCTTGAATGACGTCGTTGAGCTAATCCGTGGTCAGCGTGGGACCACCGTTCGTCTTCAGGTTATGCGCAAGAATGAAAACGGATTTGATACCCTCAATTTTGCGATTGTTCGCGATAAAATTATTTTGAAGGATGGTGAGGCCAAAGCAGAAATTTTTGAACCAACCGCATCAACGGAGGAAAGTCCCTCGGCTTACAGGATAGGCGTTATTGAACTACCCTCGTTCTATGTTGATTTCAATGACAGAAGACAGAATCCGAACAACTACAAGAGTTCATCCAGAGATGTTCGAGCTCATTTGGAGCAATTTAAGCGGGATGGTGTAGATGGAGTGATTTTAGATCTTAGAAACAATGGCGGTGGTGGTCTCGATGAAGCTATCACGATGGCCGGATTGTTTGTTGGTCGTAAGCCAATCGTCATTGTCCGCCAAGCCAGTGGAGCAAGGATTACAGTCCATCGCAGTCGAGAAGAAGCAATTTATGAAGGTCCATTATTGGTCATGTTAAATCGCTTTAGTGCATCTGCCTCCGAAATCCTAGCGGGAGCAATGCATGACTATCAACGAGCTATTTTAGTGGGTGACCGAACAACTTTTGGCAAAGGTACTGTACAAAATATTGTTCAACTTCCTGAAGGCTATGGGGCTTTAAAAGTGACCATCGCGCAATTTTACAGAGTCTCTGGGTGGTCTACCCAAAATCGTGGCGTGGAAACAGACATGATCTTGCCTTCGATTAATAATGCCCGTGATCTTGGGGAATCCACCTTAGAAAATGCTCTCCCATGGAAAGCGATCTCTCCAATCTCTTATACACCAGTCGGTAACATTCGACGCTACATTAATGAGTTACAGCAGTACTCACATGATCGACTCTCCAAGGACACAGATTTCAAAGAAATTGAAGAGAATGTGCAGGAGTTTTTGACCAATGTGAAACCTCTGGAGTACACCAGCATTCTGAAAATGCAAGAAGACGCAGCAAAGCGAAAAGAGGAGCGGGATGAAGAGATGGCTAGTGCCCGCAAGACGATGGAGAATACTACACAAGAAGAATCCGAGGAAGAGACCTCTTCAAATGAAGACACAACCATTCGGAGTGATGCCTATCTTTTGGAGAGTATGGCTATCCTAGAAGACTACATTCGCTTGCAGCAACGTGTGGAGGTTAAGAACTAATGAGTGAAACAGAATTTCCTCCTTCTAACACTCTGCCAGTTCTGATTGACGCAGACCAAATCCGAAAACGTGTGGAAGAATTAGGTCGTAAAATTAGCGAGGACTATAAAAATCAACCCTTGGTACTGCTTGTTGTTCTCAAAGGCTCGTTTCTTTTCTGTGCAGATCTGGCTAGACAACTTTCGATCCCTTGCCGTATCGAATTTATTCGAGCTTCAAGCTACAAAGATGCGAAGGTCAGTTCTGGGCAATTGCAACTTTCTGAACTGCCGGATCTACAACATGCAAATGTTTTAGTTGTTGAAGACATTCTCGATAGTGGGTTGACTCTGCAAAAAATTCTAGAGCACCTTCGGTCAGAAAATTTAACTTCCCTAGAAGTTTGTACGCTTTTATCTAAGCAGATCTCTAGGAATATTAAGATTGAGCCTAAGTACATTGGGTTTGAAATTCCTAACCGCTTTGTTGTCGGTTACGGTTTGGATTATGCTGAGCGCTACAGAGAAGTGCCGGACATCCGCTGCTTAGACTGATATTAACCCTCCAAAAAGTCATCTATATGAGCGTCAAAATTCGTCCAAATTGGAACTTTGAATCTCAAGATGAGGCAAATCAACTTTTGCTACAACTCACCCTGGAAAATCGAGCCTACCTCGAAGCAATTTTGCAAAACTTGGCTTTTCTGACAGCAAAATCAACTGATACTGATGTCGAGGAGTTGATGATGACGCTGTGGCAGCAAGTCAAAGACACTGGTAGTCAGAAATTTCAGGAACTGCAGCAAGATTACCACGCTAACAAAGTTTCTAGTCAGGAAGATGAAGAAGGCTAAAATCTTAATCATCTCACTATTGCTGACAAATTCTTACGTATGGGCGATCGACACTCAATCTCTCAAAGAGGAAGGTTTAGGCTTGTTGGACAAGTCTAAAGATATTGCCGATAAAGTTAGTGAAACTGCACAAGATACTTGGGATAACAGTGAACCTCTTAGGGAGGCGATTGGTGAGAAATCTGCTGAATTTTGGGATGATAGTGAGCCGCTACGAGAGAATTTAGAAGAAAAAACAAAAGAAAGTTGGAAAACCGCGAAAGAATGGTCGTCAAAAAAATATGACGAACTGAGAAAGTCCGAGGAAGATTCAGACAACTCGAGTGCTTGGTGGAATTTTTCTGATTCAGAAAAGAAAAGTGAGGAAGATTCAGCAGTCGGAAATTCTTTGAAAGAACTATGGGAGAGAACGAAGGATGGTTCAAAACAACTGGGTGAGAAAATCCAAGAAAACACCAAAAGTCTCTTATGAACAGACTCCTTTTGGGGTTAGGGTTGTGCCTGATGATCCAGATTTTTGTCAGTTGAAATCCAGTTTCTCTGCAGGCAACTGGGGAGAGCTAAATTCTGAAGAAGTCTGATAAGTAGCACGCTGAACTATCCTTTAGTATGCCTGCTAACGTTGAGAGAAAGATTGATTCACCTCAAGAACTGCGAAATGAGGAATTCAACAAACTACAAGCCAACAGCTGAGCGTCACTTCAAAATTACCTTCCCTCGGTAGCACGGTTCAAATTACTGAAAAAGATGAAACCTTCTCCGCTACGCATGCCTTGATGTTGCTGCTTCTCTGCCACGCTACAAATTCAGAATTGACGAATTCAAAAAGGAATTAGACGATTCCTAGAAGATTGGAACGATAAGCGCTCCAGATGGAGCAATTGCTATTGTTGCAACTGATGGCACGTTATCAGGAGCAGAAATTTCTGAACTTACAATCATTGCCACATCTACCAAGGATCGAAAAGAACAACTCCAACTTTTCTGAGAAAAAATGGCATTTCAATTTCACAGATATATGCGTACTCCACATTCGGAAATCTATGGTATCTTCAGTAGTGACCAAGTTGAAAAGGGCCCGGTAGGAAGAGTAGATATTCATTACTCCCTTTATGGCTTGGTCAATGGCTTGGTGGTGATGGAACAAGATTTGTCCGAAACTGAGACGGAAGAACTGATTGCAAAAATCGACGATGAACTGGTAGAGATGACCACAATTGATGACGAAAATTTTGAAATAACGGTAGCCTTTGCCACTAAGGTTTTGACCTTTGGCAAGGAAGAAAATGACGAGGAATAATCAAAAGCCATGGGATTTTCATACAGAGTTCTGAAAGCCTATAAAAACGGTTTGAACGTCAGTACATCCAAAAAAGGACTGAATGTAAGTTACACCTTGGATGTGGGTTTTGGTAAAATTAATATCCCATTGCTTGGAAAGCGCAAAAAATTGCGCTGGACCAACAAGGGAAGCGGGCTCTTTTCTCAATACCTCTGAATTTTCTTGGTTAAATTTGTAACCAAATCTCCTCTTCTAACACCTCGAAATGAGCATTCTAGTCAGCGTCCAAGGCTTGACAAAGTCATATGGATTACTGCCCCTTTTTCAGGGGTTGAGCTTGGGTTTTAACACAAATGAAAAAGTTGGGCTAATCGGCCCAAATGGTTCGGGTAAGTCTACACTTTTGAAGATTCTTGCAGGTATAGAAGAGCCAGACGATGGAGTCATTTCTAGAAATAGACAATGTGAGATTACCTACCTTGCACAAACGGAAGCCTTCTCAGATACGACTACGGTTCAAGAATGTTTGGAAGAGAAAATTCCTCAGCATGTCAGTGCTTCAGAGCGACCTTTCAGAGTTCAAGAAATTTTAAGAACGCTTGGTATCATTGAGTCGCAAATCCCTCTTGGAGAGCTATCAGGTGGTTGGCGAAAGCGAGTTGCGCTGGGCCAAGTATTAATCCAACAGCCAGATATGTTGTTGCTGGATGAACCAACAAATCATCTGGATCTGGAGGGAGTCCTTTGGCTGGAAGAATTGCTAAAGCAGGCAACTTTCTCATTCGTCTTGGTGAGTCATGATAGAGAATTTCTACAGCAGACGACAAACCTAACGATTGAACTGAATAAGAGCTATCCCACAGGCTATCTCAGGATTGATGGGCCATACGAAGTTTTCCAGAACAAGAAAGAGGAATTCATTCGGAACCAACAAGCACAACAAGAAACACTCGCCAATAAAATGCGCCGCGAAGACGAGTGGTTGAAAAGAGGCCCCAAAGCCAGAACTACAAAGGCTCGTTTTCGTGTTGAAAATGCGGAGGTGTTACGAAAAGAGTTGGATCAACTAAGGATGCTCAACTCTCAAAACCGTCAGATCGGAGTCAACTTTGATGCTTCTAATCGCAAAACTAGAAAATTGATAGAGTTACTTGATGTAACTTTTGGGTACCCATCCAAGCCACTTTTTTCAAAACTGAGTGTAACACTGCAAGCGGGCGTTTGCTTGGGTGTACTTGGTCAAAACGGTAGTGGAAAAAGCAGCCTCCTGAAGCTTATGAAGAAAGAACTTCCACCAGATCATGGGGAAATTCGCTGGGCTGAAAACCTTCAGGTGGTGCACTTTGATCAACATCGTGATCAACTGTCACTTGACCAGACACTCAAACAGGCTCTATCACCTGCTGGGGATACTGTCATCTATCAGGAACGTCCTATTCACGTAGCAGCTTGGGCAAGCCGGTTCCTCTTTCCGAAAGAAAAGCTGACCCTTCCCCTCAGTCAATTATCAGGTGGTGAACGGGCTCGTGTTTTGATTGCCAACCTGATGCTGCAACCGGCAGATGTTCTCCTACTGGATGAACCAACAAATGATTTAGACATCTCTACCTTGGAAGTTTTGGAAGAGAGTCTAATGAACTTCGCTGGAGCGATTTTGTTGATTACTCATGACAGGTATTTGATGGACCGGCTCAGCGACTACCTAATTTGCCTGCAGGATGATGGAGGCGTTGATTTTTTTGCGGATTATGCACAGTGGAAGCTGCACCAGAGAGGAAAAACTACAGGAACTGAAACCCAAAAAAA
>WTIF01000374.1 GCA_011522845.1 Deltaproteobacteria bacterium | reverse complement strand
CCATGATCATCGTGATCAGATCATCATCTTTCAACTCAATGCCTTTGCGACCCAACATCCCTACTTGTTCGACACACAGGGTTGACAGGTCAAAATCTCCTTTCTCTAGAAAATTAATGTAGACATTTCCTATCAAACGAAGACTTTTTTGCTCGAAAAACAATTTCGTTTCCTCAATTGTTTTCATCTCGTCCTGCATGGTCTTGAATGAGATGTCTTCACGGATTGATGGCTGAACCTGGAAGAAGGAATCGGGTAATTGGCGTTTAAATTCGACGTAAAATCGAAGCAACTCGCCCAGTCCTTCAATAATCAATGCCTTCGGTTCTTTGTAAGGTGTGAAGGTGAGTAAATCGATAAGTTGGTTTTGTGCTTCAAATAATTGAAGTTGCTCTTTAGGGTAGGCTTCCTTCGTTTTCTTACGTGTCTCCTGCTGAGCCAAGTTGCGAAAAATAGATCTGCTTCCCGCAAGTACCTGTTTGATTACATTATGGGTCTTGGTGGAGAGTAAAACTGCGAGGACAAAAGGAAAATTTGTGAATAAAAAAACGGGAAAGAGTACGTGATAGTTGAAAACTAGACTCGGCGAAACATCGTAGCCTAGTTCTGGGAGAAGTTTTAAAGTGTAGCAGTGAGCTGCACAGGCCATAGTCCACCAGACATAGGACATGGTCGGCACATTTTCCATGTAAAGATCAATTAATTTAGGGGCACTTTGTGCGGCTAAGCTGACCACTACGGTGACGCTGGCAAGAATAGCGCTGAGGTATACCGTCCAAACGATTGGTGAATACCCGGCATCAATGTTAAGCCAACTTAATTGATCAGGCTTTGGTAAAACGTTCTCGTAAACTGGAAATATGAATGTAACGAATAGACGATCGAGCACAATCACTAGCAGCATGCAAATGATCGCAATCCGTAAAGATAGGTTACTGGTTAGAAGTTTTATGATCGGTTGGAAGAAACCGCTACCGATCGTGGTATCTGCTCGGATAGCTTGTGACTGCATGATCTTCGAGACTTAACCTGTTTTCTTGAGATTCATCTCAGTCTTCATCTTCGGAAATTGGTCTTTGATAACGGATCCGGCCTTCATTCGTCTCCAAAATAGCTTGGAATGTAGGCTTGTGTTCGAGATCCAGCTTTTCCTCTTCATCCATTTCGTAGATGGTCTTCGCTCGCTTAGCCGTTACCAGGACTTTCTCAAATAGATTTATGCCATCTTGTTTGTTATGTTCTTCCATAAATTTAAGATAGTCCGAATCCATATAATTCTCCGAGAAATGTTTTAGTGTGAATTAGCGAATCTGTCTAAGAAGATCCTCAGCTTCTTGCTGAAAAGGAGAATCTTTCATCTCAGAAAGTTTGCTTAAATAGCCAGTAGCTTCTTCTTTTTTGTTCTGGTTCAAACTAATGCGAGCAAGATTGCGTAAGCGCAAATCATCCCAACGGGCATTATCTAGTTGTAGAAGATATTTACGTGCCTCGTCAATTTTGCCCTGAGCCTCCATCACCGCTGACAAGTTGAGTCGGGCCATGTTCCTTGAAAAATCTGGAACCTCATTCTGAAGAATGATTTCCTTCAGTTGTTTTTCAGCTTCCCCCCAGTTTTTCAGTCGGCTCTGTGCTTCGGCAACTTGTAATTGACTGGCAATCTTCATAGATGCGGTATTTGCTTGTTCAAGGTAATGCGTGAGGGCTTTGACCTCTTGTTCAGGTTTCTTTTGCAAAGCAGCTTTTACCGCTGCTTGCTGAGAAGCGTAGAATAGATTGGCTTCGGTCTCCCTCTGTAGGCGTTGTTGCTCCTGCCAATACCAAACTCCAATACCAACTGCCACGACGGCTAGTCCTCCTGCAATGTATCTTTGGCGTTGTCGATAGACTCGATCAGCCATAAGAAACATGAATTGTTGAAAACGATCTGGCTTGTTTAGATTTAAATCGTCTGGTGATAGTTGAGGAGAATTGTTTTGCTTGGACATTGGTGAAGATGCTTAGAAATGGGTGCTCATGCTTTTTGCATGAATTCATGCTGAAAAATCCATGCCTGAGCTGTTTAAAAGTCAAGCCTCTTATACTGAGGCCATCTGCCAATTAGTGCAAGCTCAAAGGATGGCTTGTTTGCTGCAAAGCTTTGAGCCCAATCAATTAAATTACCAACCAGTTTGCCACAAGGAATTCCCACCATGAATGGCATTTGGAATCGCAGCCCAGCTATAATTCTTCGATTGGTCCTCGCATTCACGCTCGCTTTACTTGTGGGTGGTATGGGTGGGGGAGATGAAAATCTCACTGGTGGGTTGCCTCTCCCTGAAAAAAACTTTGTTGTTGGCATCACTGATCGAACTGGAATGCAAACCGAATCCTCTCGCTTAACATGGGAAGGGAAGGTCCATTTCAGAGGGAAGTACGGTGAGGCAACCGTAAATGTTCCTTTCGCCAAAATAAGCCAAGTTGACTTTAGGCCAGCAAACACAGGAACCTCGTCTTATACGGTTGCAACAGTGATTCTAAACTCAGGGCAGCAACTGGACCTGTCTTTGGAAAATCAGTCAAACGTATATGCAGAAACCCCTTTTGGTGAACTGGAAATCAGTGTAGCCGATCTACGTCAGTTGGATTTCTCCGAATGAATCTTGCTCGAATTATCCTCGTTATCAGTTTAGTTTTCGGCTCTGTGAGCCACGCCCTCTCACAATCAAACTTTTTTCAGGAAGATTTGTTCAACTTGGAATCCGATGTGATGAGTGGATTCAGTGATGATGGACGAATGAAAGTTTTGATGCTGACTTTGGCTCCCTATGGGATGACCGAAACAGCAGCAGGTGAAGTTAGTAAGGCTTTGCAGTTAAGTATCTTCAACACAAATCACTTCACAGTTGTTGGCCCCTCAGAATGGAACGCTCAAATTCGTGAGAGAGATCCCAGCCTCGCAGATTGTAATGACATCGCCTGTGGAGTTTTGGTTGGAAAGTTGTTCCGAGCCGACAAGGTTCTCGTGGGATCCATCAGAAACACCTCGGT
>WTIF01000047.1 GCA_011522845.1 Deltaproteobacteria bacterium | reverse complement strand
GCCTTGGAAGGTCTTGTTTTGAAGTACGGGATGGAACGACATTGCCAAAGAGTTAGAGCCTCGGAAGTTCCTGTTTTAGATTTGGAAGATGCGAATTCCGGAGGAAGAAAAAAAATCAGAGACGAAGTAGCCCTAGCTTTATCAGAAGACCGAAGTGAAGCAATTGTACTGGGCTGCGCCGGGATGGTCGATTTGGCAAGAGATCTTTCTGAAGAATTCCAGGTTCCAGTGATTGATGGAGTTACCTCTGCAGTAAAGTTGGTAGAAAGCCTTGTTTCTCTGGGCCTGCAGACCAGCAAACGAAATGGCTATGCATTTCCTCGAGCGAAAACTTACTTGGGTCGTTTCCAGAAAGATCAACCCAGTGGCTAAATTGTTAGTCTTTGCCTCAATTTGGGAATTTAATGGGATTAAATCATTCATGTCCTAGGGATTTGTTAGGTTACGGACCTGAAACGCCAGATCCACAGTGGCCAAACCAAGCTAAAGTAGCTGTTCAATTTGTGCTCAACTACGAGGAAGGTGGTGAAAACTGCGTACTTTATGGTGATCCCCATTCTGAAAGCTACCTTTGGGAAATAGTCGGCGCGCCAGGGTTGGCCGGTGTTCGAAACATGAATATTGAGTCGATCTATGAGTACGGTAGCCGGTCAGGAGTTTGGCGAATTCTGTCGCTGTTTCGTGAGCATAGATTGCCTTTGACAGTTTATGCAGTAGGGATGGCCCTTGAGAGGAATCCAACGGTTGCAGCAAGAATGCTCGCTGATGGTCACGAAATCGCCACTCATGGTTACCGATGGATCGATTACCAGTATGTAGGTGAAGAAACTGAAAGAGCCCACTTGAAAAAAGCCATTGAAATACAGCAACAACTCACGGGTAGTCGACCGCTCGGTTGCTACATTGGGAGAATCAGTCCAAACACTCGTAGGATCGTTGCGGAGGAAGGTGGATTTCTTTACAACTCCGATGTCTACAATGACGATCTCCCTTACTGGGAATTACACGGTGAAAAACCTTTGCTTTTGATTCCTTATACCTTGGATGTGAATGACATGAAGTTTGGCACTGCCCAGGGATTCAATACCGGAGAGGACTTTTTCAATTATGCTAGAGCAGCTTTTGACACCCTCTACAAAGAGGGTGAGACCGCTCCAAAGATGATGTCTGTTGGGCTACATTGCCGATTGATTGGACGTCCAGGCCGTTTCGAGGGATTACGCAAATTTGTAGAGCATATTCAACAACATGAACGAGTTTGGGTCACACGCAGGGTAGATATCGCTGAACATTGGCACAAAGTTCATCCAGCCGAGAAGTGGCTTGATTCAGGAACGGTTGGATGAACTTCACTGACTTCCAAATTTTGCCAATAGAAGATGCTGAAGAGGCTCTTTTGCGTTGTTGTGGCTCCCAAAATTGGGCAAACAAAATGGCCCAATCAAGACCTTTCGGATCAATGGATGCGATGCAAAAAGAAGCCACCCGGATTTGGGAGGATTTGAAAGTTCCAGATTGGTTGGAAGCTTTTGAAAATCATCCAAGGATTGGAGATCGTCAAGCGCTCGCTGCTCGTTTTGCTAGCACCAGAAATTGGTCTGCGAACGAACAGGCCGGGGTGGAAATGGCTGAAGAAGTTATTCTTGATAGACTTGCATCTGGAAATGACCAATATTCTCAGCGATTTGGATACGTCTTTTTGGTATGTGCAACAGGTAAGTCAGCGCTTGAAATGCTGAATTTACTTGAAGCACGAATCAATAATTCTCCCGAAGAAGAACTTCAGATAGCTCAACAAGAGCAACAAAAAATCATGTTGCTACGTCTCAATAAGATGTTCGAATAATCTAAAAAATGAGCCCTATTACTACTCACGTACTTGACACCGCCAAAGGGAGTCCTGCTGAGAATGTTCCAATCCAGTTGGAATCTTGGATTAACTCAGATTGGCAACTACTCGGACGTGGATCGACTAATGCCGATGGAAGGCTAACAAACCTTCTAAAACCAGGCTTGCTGGCCAAAGGCAATTATCGAATAAGTTTTGACGTGGAGAAATATTTCACTTCACAAAATATCCAAAGCTTCTTTTATCCTGTGGTCAGGATTGAGTTCGAAATTCTGAACCCAGAGCAACACTACCATATTCCGCTATTGCTAAGCCCCTTCGGGTATTCGACCTACAGAGGAAGTTAAGCGAAACTAACGTCACTTTTTAGGCATACATGACGGCAACAGTAATTCAAAACACTATTCAAATTCCTGATTTTGTTGGCTCAACTACAAATCTTTGTTCACCAAGACTTGGAACAGTTGCCTTGCGTTGCAGCGATGATAGTTTTGCGTCTCGGGAGCGGATGTTGGAGGAAGCTGATCCTGTTTTTAAACCAGATGTTTACGATGATTTTGGGAAATGGATGGACGGTTGGGAAAGTAAACGCAGGCGGTATGGCGGACATGACTGGTGTGTGATTCGTTTGGGAGTTCCAGGAGATTTGGTCGGCCTTGAATTGGATACAACTCACTTTACAGGCAATTTCCCTCCAGCAGCTTCAGTTTGGGGTTCAAAAGAAGAGGATGATCCTGGAGATGCATCAGAAAGTTGGGAGGAAATTCTGGAGTCTGTCAGCCTCGGACCATCGAAACGACACTTTTTTGATTGCAAACAGCCTGGCCCGTGGCGATGGTTGAGATTGAATATTTATCCTGATGGTGGGATTGCTCGATTCCGAGCATATGGAAACGTTCTACCTGACTGGTCATTTGCTGGGTCAGAGATTGAGTTGTCTGGTCTCAAAAACGGTGGGAGAATTGTAGCGTATAACGATGCTCACTATGGAAATGTGAAGGCCGTCTTGGATTCTGGCAGAGGCATCAACATGGGGGATGGTTGGGAAACTCGGCGGCGACGTGAACCTGGTTTTGATTGGCTATTGATTGCTTTGGGTGCAGTTGGCGAAGCTCACAGAATCGAAGTGGATACGTCATTCTACATAGGAAATTCACCTGCAAAGTGTTCGGTCCAGGCCCAGAACGTTGAATGGGGTACTGATCAATCCCTGATTACCCAGTCCATGTTTTGGCCGGAATTGTTGACGCCTAAGGATCTAACTCCTGATACAATCCATACATTTGAACTGAAAGATCTCGAGAAAATTGGACCTGTCAGCCATGTCAAACTAAACATTTTTCCGGATGGAGGAATTTCTCGGTTCCGAGTTTTTGGGAGTAAACTGTGATTGAGGTAAAACCAGAACCATTGACGGAAGAAAGCTTTGCTCCCTTCGGTCAGGTGATCGAACCAAACAACGCAAAATCCTTCATGATCAATGAGGGGACGACTGAGAGACACCATGCTTTATCCAAGGTGGAATTGGATGAAGGTTCGGCAATTTTGTCAATTTTTAGGGGACGCTCGCGGCCCCGTCCCTTGGAACTGAAGCTAGTTGAAAGACACCCATTGGGATCCCAGGCGTTTGTTCCTTTACAGGCCGAACCTTGGCTGGTCGTGGTGGCATCTGAACCCAAGCCCGAGGCAGTAAGATGTTTTTTAGCCCAAGGTAATCAAGGGGTACAATATTCAAAAGGTGTGTGGCACCATCCGTTACTCCCTTTGGTTTCCAAGCAAGATTTTCTAATTGTTGATCGCGAGGGCCCAGGAAAAAATTTAGAGGAAGTTCACTGGGATGAAGGTGTCCGCATCCTGATTTCCAACATTTGAAGAAGCAACTTATCATGAATCCGCTTCCCCACCAATTTGATTTGTATCTGCCTGAATGGATTCCAGCTTTTTTGAAGGATCAACCGGAATTTTTTCTAAGTTCCGAAGAACGAATGAAATTGGTGCTCAGTCTTACCGATCGACAAATTGAGGAGGGAACTGGAGGGCCATTTGGGGCTGCAGTTTTTGAGCTAGAATCAGGAAGGTTGATCTCAGTTGGAGTCAATCGAGTCGTGGTTACAGGCTGTTCGACTGCACACGCTGAGGTAATGGCCTTAAGCCTTGCACAGAAAGCAGTTGGTACTCATGATTTGGGGTCTGAAGAGTTACCCGAATTCCAAATTGTGGTCAACGCGCAGATGTGTGCTATGTGCTTGGGAGCTGTGATTTGGTCAGGAGTTAAAGAAGTTTGTTATGCAGCTACAAGTAAGGAGGTGGAACAAATAACCGGCTTTGATGAAGGTCCGCTGCCTAGCAATATTGAAGGGGTACTTAGGCAACGAGGTATTCGTTTGAAAGAGGGAATTATGGTCGAGGAGAGCAAACGCCTACTTGAAAAATATGTGACCACTGGTGGATTAGTTTACAACGCAACCAGAACTCAGAAGTGAAACCTGTTCTGGAACTGCAGAAAATCCATAAAGAATTTCCAGGAATTGTTGCAAACGATCAGATCGATCTTACTTTAAATCGTGGTGAGGTTCACACAATTCTCGGTGAAAATGGTGCTGGAAAATCAACGCTGATGAACATTATCAGTGGACTGTACGTTCCAGATTCCGGTTCCATCTTCCTAGAAGGCAAGCCACTCTTCCTTAAAAATCCAGCCCAGGCCATCGCTCACGGTGTGGGGATGGTACATCAGCATTTTATGCTGATTCCAAATCACAGTGTCTCAGAAAACATCATTTTGGGGACACCTCAAGCGTTCCGTTTAAAGAAATCAAAAGTTCGTCAACAGATCAAGGAATTGGGAACTCGTTATGGTCTGGTCTTGAATCCAGATCTGCGTGTTCAAGACCTTTCAGTGGGGGAGCAACAAAAAGTTGAAATCCTAAAGGTTCTGTTTAGGGGAGCCAAAATTTTGATTCTCGACGAACCCACTGCCGTATTGACACCCCAAGAATCAGAAGCGCTTTACAAAATCCTTCACCAAATGAAAAAGGATGGACACTCCATTCTTTTTATCTCACACAAGATGAAGGAGGTTATCGAACTATCCGATCGAATCACGGTACTGCGCCATGGGAAGGTCAAGGCTACTCGAAATAGAGGAGAGACCAATCCTTCAGAATTAGCCCGTTTGATGATGGGAGAAAGCACAATTCAAACGCCTGAGATCAAAACAAAAGCTTCAAAAGTCTCATCAGATCAATTTCAAAATAATACTATCGTAAGGTTGAAAAACGCTGGGTTGCGTCATGAGCTTGGTCACTGGTTGCTGCAAAATATCAACATGGAAATTCGTGCAGGACAAATAGTTGGCTTGGCTGGAGTGGCTGGTAGTGGGCAGGCCTCTCTTGCAGAAGTTCTTGTTGGCCTCAGAAACTTGGATACTGGAGAATACCAGTTTGCTGGCGAGGAGCAAAAAGGGGCGTCGGTTTCAGAACTCATACATAAAGGTGTTGGCTATATCCCAGAGGACCGTAAACGTTATGGGATTGCTCCCCATCTTGGAGTAGCAGAAAATTTTCTTTTGAGGGATTTGCACAACCACCAATTTCAAAGCAGAGGATGGTTACAGCGAGACAAAGTCGCTGCTTTTGGAAGAGAGCGCATGAGAGCTTTCGACGTCAGAGCAGCGTCTGAAAAAACTCCTGTTGGCCAGCTATCAGGTGGAAATATGCAAAAAGTCATTTTAGCCCGCGAAACTTCAAGGCCTTTGAAATTTTTACTGGCCGCCCAACCTGTGCGTGGTCTCGATATTCATGCGACTGCTTTTCTGCAGAATCAATTGCTTCAAGCGCGTGCAGATGGATTGGCTATTTTGCTGATTTCTGAGGACCTTGAAGAATTACTATTGATGAGTGATTACCTTTATGTGATTTGCCGAGGAAGTATTGTTGGCGAAATGTCAAAAGAAGATGCGGAGATTGAGAAAATTGGTCTGCTCATGACAGGCGAAAGGGCCTAATCAAACGTGTTTGAACTTGAACGTCGGCTGGAGACGCCACTGAGTGTTCAAGTTTTGGTCACAGTTGGTTCGATTGTCCTCGCCTTACTATTGGGTAGCGTTCTTCTTGCGATGGTCGGGGTAAACCCCATGGAGGCCTATCCAATTGTGGGTGCCCTGATGTTCTTCGATCAATGGGGCTGGCAAGATCTGTTTCTCAAAATGACCCCTTTGCTCTTGACAGGATTGGGGGTTGCCATTGCGGCTCAACTCAATCTGTGGAATATCGGAGCGGAAGGACAGCTTTATCTGGGAGCTATCGCAACCACTTGGTTGGCGCTTGAGTACAGCGAGGTACTTGATGCTCATTTCATGTTGCCAATACTCCTTATTGGGACCTTCGTTGCTGGGGGTATGTGGGCCGCCATTCCAGCTGGATTGCGCTCCTGGTTTGGGGTGAATGAAATCATCACGACCTTGTTATTAAATTATGTGGCCATCAGCCTTGCTGATTACCTCTTATACGGAGCTTGGCGAGATCCCAGTACCTTGAATTTCCCAATGACTCGGTCTTTTGGGGAGTCCTCTTATTTACCAATGATTGGATCCACAACGGTTCATTGGGGTTTGCCACTGGGGATTATTCTCGCAGTTTTGACTTGGGTCCTACTGAAGTCCACCACAATTGGCTTCCAAATCAGGGTGGCTGGAGACAATCTTTCAGCAGCAGATTACTCGGGCTTTAATACAAAGAATCTTCTGTTCATTGTGCTTGTTTTAAGTGGTGCTGTTGCGGCTCTAGCTGGAATGACTGAGGTCGCAGGGGTTCACCACAGATTGCAGCAGAATTTCTCTATAAACTATGGCTACACAGGCATAATTGTCTCACGTTTGGCGAGAAATCATCCAATCGGAGTCATTGGCACCGCGTTTCTGCTGGCAGTAATCTTTGTTGGAGGAGAGTTACTTCAAGTTGAATATCAACTCCCAATTGCTGTGGTCTATCTTTTTGAGGGTTTATTACTCTTCACCGTGATTGGTTCAGAGCTTTTTTTGAGCTATCGACTTCGTAGAAGAGTGGCCCTGTGACAACTCCAGAGTTATTGACCATCATACTGACTACAGCAGTAACGATGGGAACCCCTTTGTTATTTGCAACATTGGGTGGTGTGCTAAGTGAGAGAGCAGGAGTGATCCACCTTGGCATGGAGGGGATCATGCTCGTCAGTGCCCTGGTCACTTTTGTGGTGGACTTACAGACAGGTTCCAAAGTGTTGGCCTTGATAGGAGCAATGATGGCCGCAGGTGCATTATCTGGTCTACATGGTTTTGTCTGCATCAGCCTGCGCGGAAATCAAATTGCTTCCGGATTGGCGCTAGCCCTTTTTGGAACTGGTCTCAGTGGACTTTTTGGAGATGCTCTGATTGGAAGTACAGTCACTTCATTAAATAGAATTCCGATTCCAGGATTGGAGTTGATACCAATTTTTGGCAGTGCCTTCTTCAATCAGGATTGGTTGGTCTACCTGTCTTATGCTTTGGTAGCTGGATTATGGTTTATGCTTTTTCACACAAACTGGGGCCTGCAGATTCGCTCTGTTGGGGAGGCTCCTATCGTTTGTGATGCACTCGGTTTGTCAGTAGCAAAGATTCGCTACCTGTGTGTGATTTTTGGTGGGATGCTAATTGGTCTTGGTGGGGCTTATTTCCCGATGGTGCTTACTTCTTTTTGGGTAGATGACCTGACAGCTGGTCGTGGTTGGATTGCCGTGGCCCTAGTGATCTTTGCTTTCTGGCATCCAGGTAAAGCCTTGTGGGGAGCTTATCTTTTTGGGGCTGCAATCGCTTTCCAACTGCAAGCTCAAGTCATGGGTTTGAAGATTCCATCTTATATCATGGAAATGTTCCCTTATTTGTTGACCATCGTTGTGTTGACGGTGGTTACTGTGCGCAATCGCCGGGCGGGGCAGACCTTTATGCCAGCAGCACTGGGATTGCCCTTCTTTCGTGGCGATAAGCACTAGCTTTCGTCATCCAACATTGTGCAATGGAGAAGTGCCTCATGTTCAAGCATTTACTGACCATATTGGTTGCCCTCATGCTGTGGGTGCCGAATTTCGCCTCTGCGGCTGATCCCAAAGTGGCTTTCATCTATGTTGGACCTGTAGGGGATGGCGGCTGGACTTATGCACACGATTTGGGTCGTCGGCATCTTGAGAAAATGGGAGTGGAAACCACCTATGTCGAAAGCGTTCCAGAGACAGATTCGGAACGTGTTTTGAGAAATCTAGCTCGTCGGGGATACGATATTATCTTCACAACGAGTTTTGGTTACATGGATCCTACCCTGAATGTCGCCAAGCAATTTCCCGACACAATCTTCATGCATGCCAGTGGTTTTAGAACCCATGATAATATGGGCAACTACTTTGCTCGCATGTACCAAGCTCGATATCTAGTGGGAATGGTCGCTGGCATGATGACCAAGACTGATAAAATTGGCATCATTGGATCTCATCCTATCCCAGAAATCATTAGGCATATCAATGCATTCACCTTGGGCGTTCGATCAGTCAATCCAAAAGCTACTACTCAGGTTATCTGGGTAAATTCTTGGTTTGATCCTGCCAAAGAAGGTGCTGCTGCAAATAGCTTGATGGATAACGGAGCTGATATCGTCACCATTACAACAGATTCAGCTGCTGCTACTCAAACAGCTGCCAAGAGAGGACTTTATTCGATTGGCAATGATTCCGACATGACTCTCTATGGACCAGAAGCTCACTTAACAGCCAATATCTTCAATTGGGGAATTTATTACGAGCACGTTTATAACCAAGTGAAAAATGGGACTTGGAAGCCCTCCAGTGATTGGTGGGGAATTGAGACAGGAGCTGTTGACATATCCCCATTTGGGAAAATGGTTCCAAAGAACATTCAAGATATGGTTATGGCTAAGAAAGAAGAGATTGCAAGTGGCAAATTTGTAGTCTTCAAAGGTCCGATTAAAGGCCAAGATGGATCGACAGCAATTGCTGCAGGTGTGGTTCCATCAGACCAAGACCTACTCAGCATGATGTATTATGTTGAAGGTGTGGTGGGAGATATCCCTCAGTAATCAGACGATCAGATTCTGTTTTTGAGAAAAAAACGGATCGCCTGTGCAACAGGCTTTGGATTGTCAAGGTGAAGATGATGTCCTCCAGGGAGGAGGACATCCTGCAAGTCAGGTACGTACTCACATCGTGCCCGCATTCTCTGCTGCCAGTCTGGGTTCTCCTGAAAGTAAAAATCCCCATGAATCAGAAGGGTGGGGCAGCGAATTTGCTTCAAGAACTCAATGATCTGCTCCTCTGAAAAATAAGTTCTAGAACCTACTCGAAGTCTAGAATCCGAGGCCCAAGTTACCCCATTTTCTAACATCTTGACACCGCGTTGGACCAAGGTTCTCACAGAGTCTAACTTCATCCCCCCAACCTTGTAACGTGCTTGGACTGCAGCCTCTAGATTTGGATACAAGGGCATGCTCTTTCTTTCAATACTCTTCATACCCTCTATTGAGAGTCTAAGAGCCCTTGGACCAAAGCTGTCTCTCCTTGAGAAAGGTCCCAATCCCTCTATCAAGATCATGTTTTGAATTCTTTCTGGAATCACCCCGCCCATCAAAGCTGCTACAGCCGCACCCATGCTGTGTCCAATTAAATTGAACTTCTCCCAACCGAGTTGGTCTGCAACACGGAACATCAAATCAACTGAATCCGCAAAATGATAAGCAAACCCAGGTGGTAGATGATCTGAAAAACCATGTCCGTGAAAGTCCAATGAGACTAGTTTTAGTTCCGGTAGGAGAGGGGCAATGTGATCATAGGTCGCAGCGTTATCCAGCCATCCATGCATCCCCAGAAATGGGATTCCATTCTCTGGACCCCAGCAACGTGCTGCAAATCGTAGATGTGGAAGCCGAATATCAATTTCGCGAAATAGGGTCTGACTCGTGACCAAATGATTAAGCTCAGATTTCAGAAAGAAAGTATTTCAGTGTCTTCGTTAGCGCTTCAGGTTGGTCAACATGAAGCCAGTGACCACAATTTTTCAGCCGCACTAATCGATGTTTCGGAAACCAACTCTGCAATGTAGGTTGATGGTCAGTTTGGATGTAATTTGAATTGCTCCCAGCGATAAATAAACAATTCCCCTCAAAAGGTAGCATCTTTGGCTCAATCGGGAAATCCATTAAATCACTCAAGTTCTCTTCAAGGGCCTTCAAATTTATCTTCCATCTCAATTGGTTTGATCGGATCTCAAGATTAGTTAGTAAAAATGCCCTAACAGTCTTCTCTGGAATAGACTGGCTCAGTAAATTATCAATTTGAGTCCGAGTGAGTCCCTGCTTCAGTGGAATGGTATTTAGTGCTTGAAGATAGCTTTGGTGCCCATCTCCATGTTTATAGACTACCGGTGAGATATCTCCAACAATCAGATTGTTTATTTTTTTAGGATGTCTCAGTGCCAACTGCATCGCGGTCTTTCCTCCCATTGAGTGCCCAAGAACAGAAACACTACCTGCAGTTTTTTGTTCCAGAAATAGTAGGACGTCTTCCAGCATCACAACATAATCCATCTCCGCAGAATGGGGCGATTTTCCATGATTCCTCAAATCCAGAAGAGAAATTCTGAAATCTTTTGAAAGGTTTTTAGCAAAGCTCCTCCAATTGTTACCTGATCCGAAAAGACCATGGAGTATTACCAGATCTGGTCCTTCTCCAAATTGTTCGTGATGAAGTTCGACTGCTGCCACTGCTTAACCCAATAAATTGATCAATTTTGGTACTAGTTCTTTGTTTGGTGATAAGATAAGAAGGTGTTTAGCACACGAATTTGCTTGAATTGGCAGCACCATTCCAGTCTTTGAGACTTTAAAAAATTCAGCGAAGAATTTCTGGCAGGCTTTGTTTACTTTGTTGATGTACGGCAGGGCACAGACCTTCATTATAAGAAAATCTCCAGGTGTCCCTGCAATCTGTTACCTTTGGATTCGGTTGAATTTAGGCAAAAACATGAAGGTCAGCGTTATCAAATTTTCAACCAGTCAACTCAGTAATTTTTCTTAAGATCCATTCCTTTGTAAAGGCTAGCTACTTCTTCTGCATAGCCATTAAAGGGTTGGGTAGGGATCTTTTGAAAAAACCAACTCCCGATTGGTCGCTCTTTGGCCTGGGACCATCGAGGATGATCAACCTCAGGATTCACATTCGCATAAAAACCGTACTCTTGCGGGGCTAATTCGTTCCATAAGCTCTTTGGCTGCTGATCTGTGAATTCAATTTTTTGAATTGATTTGATGCTCTTGAATCCATACTTCCATGGGACCATCAGCCGAACCGGTGCTCCATTTTGATTAGGAAGAGGTTTGCCGAAAACACCAGTTACCATCAGGGTTAGTTCGTGCAAGGCCTCATCCATCCTAAGGCCCTCCGTGTAGGGCCAAGGGTAGGAGCGATTTTTCATCCCCGGAGCTTCTTCGGGATCATCAAATGAGATGAATTTGACGTACTTTGCAGAAGACAGTGGTTGGGCTTTTTCAATTAGCTTTTTTAAGGGGAATCCATCCCATGGGACCACCATAGACCACGCTTCAACACAACGAAATCGATAAACTCGCTGTTCAATTCCAAACTCATTGATCAGTTCATTGACGTCAAGAGTTGATGGTTTCTGCACCATTCCTGAAATTTCAATGCTCCACGGTTCAGTCTTCCAGTGTTTGGCTTTGTCCTTTACATCTTCCTTATCAAAGCTGAATTCGTAAAAATTGTTATATCCAGTCACATACTTCTCTTCAGTGATTTTTTCAGATTCAATGAGATTGTACTTTGGATTTCTATTAGTTGGAAAACCTGCTGTTGCCGCAGACAACGGCGATTGATGAAGAAGCAGGGATGTCCCGAGCAATCCTGCACTTCTCAGGAAAGTTCTTCTATTCCAGAAATCTGCTTCATCTGTAACAAGTGATTCAGAAATTTCCCAAGATTTCTTTGTGCGTATTAGTGCCATTTTTTGATCCAATTGAATTGAATTGAATTAGATTTCTACCAGATGAATTGAATTGAGTTGAGTCTAATAATGGCACAGAGGAGGCATCAATTCAGTCAAAAATTTTTACTCAGAAGTTGGTTCCTTGGCCAACTGCTGCGATTTTTGGGGAGATTAAAAATATCGGAAACGTTAGCTGAGTTAGAAAAGTTTGGGAAATCAATCATTTGGTTGCTGAAAAAAAAATTATTCCAGCGAAGTGGTTGGCTACTGAAAAAGAGTCGTGACTTGGCGAACGACGGTC
>WTIF01000120.1 GCA_011522845.1 Deltaproteobacteria bacterium | reverse complement strand
ATATCTATTCCCCACCTCAAAATTTTGCGATTAACGTTGAATCCCCTGAGCTGGCTGATTCTCCGGTCATGGTTTGACGTAGGCTGGATCAATCAGAAAATTCGGATCGGGTTTTCATTCCAGGAACGCAATTACAGCAACATTCTCCTGCTGGTTGGCTCAGAATGGCGGGATCAACTCTGACTTGAGCGGTCGCCTCCTCCCATTCCCAGTGTGGTGCTAAGTCAGTTTGATCGTCCCGTCGGTTACCTGTTTTCTCAAAGATGTCAACTGACGGATGATACTTACTGAGAGGGTCAGCCTTTACCAAAAGTGGCTGATGCGGTTGATGCTCGATGTTCCACCAGGTTGTGCCTTTGCTCCCCGATGCTGGAAAGCCCAGGAACAGTGTTGCTCAAAACGTCCTGAGCTTGCTGGTGAGATACCGGCTGCGGCCTGTTTCTATCCTGAGGTATAGAATTGCTGATTCGATGAGATCTGAAGAGTAATTCTCATTGACTGCAAAGTTTCTATATCAGGGCAGATAACGAAAATGATTTGCGACGTCAGGTAAGCAGAATTCAAGAATTATTTTGTAACAGGTTTGCAAAACCTGAGATAAAGTTAAGTACAATTTTTGCAGCTAAATTGTCATTAAAAATCTGATATTACAGTTGAATATAATTTTTCTGGGGAAAAATGCTAAGCAAGTACGATCTGCAACGCCTGAAGGAAACCAACGCATGCCCTGAGGGAAATCTATCGGAAGCAGTGCTGGTCGGGGCCCATTTGGAGGGGGCAGACCTGGAGGGGGCAAATCTCTTCATTGCAGTTTTGAAAGAAGCGAACCTGCAAAAGGCTCAGTTGAGTGACGCCAAACTTGAATTGGCAATGCTGCAGAAGGCCAATCTGCGTGAAGCGAATCTAGGCTACGCAAACCTCTCTTACGCCAATCTACAGGGTACATATCTTCAGGGAGCGGATATGACTGGAGCCAATCTCGAAGGGGCTAATCTGGAAGGAGCTGACCTGGAGGGGGCCAACCTGGAAGGCGCAAATCTACAAAAGGCACATCTGGAAGGCGCAAATCTGAGCTACGTAAATCTGCAAAGAGCAAATTTGGATGGAGCCAGTCTAATTTACTCAAAAGTGAACAAGACCTTGTTCGGAGGATCTCGCCTCTGCAACACGACGATGCCTGATGGACGAATCGAATACAGCGGTTGTGTCTACCACCCTTTCTTTGATGAGAAAAACGAAGAGTTGGAAGACTGATCTAGCTTCCCTACCATCCTCCTGACGCCTCCTGGCATCAATGTTTAAACTCACATCACAGAACCTGATTCAACTCCTGAGGCTTTGGGGATAAAGACTCAACAATTTGAAGAGATCCGGCCGATCCAAGTTGACCAAGTCCGCATGTACCGCCTGAATCTGCCGTAGTTTTTCGGCAGCGTGAGTTAAACTGAAAGCCATCGCTTTCACCCCGAGTGATTGACACTTGGGAATCTCAGAAAAGTCATCCCTCCCCAGTTCATACTCGACGATGTTGGCTTGATAGTCAGCAATCGTGGATTCCAAGTCCGGAAACATCCAACGGGTTGCCATCAGTTGAGCTTGTGGTTCCAGACTACGCATTCTCTTCATCACATCCCGATTTCTGCACCAGAAGAAGACCCTGTCCAGCATCTCGTGGGCAACCACCTTTTCTAAAACTTGGTCAGGGTCCGCATCCTTGATTTCCACATAGGCTCCGCAGCGCCCACGGCAGTGCTTGAGAAATTCATCCAGCGTTGGCACTCCAGTACCCTTGTACATCTCAGAATAAGATGATCCAGCATCCAGCTGCTGAATTTGCTCCAGGGTAAGATCTCTAACCAGTCCTTTCCCATTCGTAGTGCGATCTACAGTAGCATCATGCATCAGCACAATCTCACCATCCGCAGTCGTTCGCACATCAATTTCGACAATATCAAAGCCTTGGGAAATACAAATACTAGCTGCGATCAAGGTGTTTTCAGGTGCTACAAAGTTGGCACCCCGATGACAAACAACCTGGGGTAATCCATCTCCTCCAGTTGGCCATGGTTTCAGTATTTCTGGACAATCCGAGCAGATCCCCAAGATGGGCAGATGATCCAATCCTCTGAGTACCTCCAAGCGCTCTTCATCCCAAGTCACTAGGGCAATTCCTTGTTGATGGCAGCGTTCTACGATCTCTGAGGTGACCAACTGATGCGGTGTTGCCGAAGCCCTCTTCCAACAAAGATGGATAATATCTGGCTGGGCAACGGAGCTGTAATCGAAAGGGTCCACCCCAATCGGCACAAGAACAGAAAGGGGGTAAGGGCACTTTGACTGACGAAGTTGAGCGATCCAGTCCGCATGAAAAGAACCGATCACTGCAAAACGAAAATCCTGTTCCTGTAGAACCTGCCAAGTGGGCTCTGCGGCTTCGGCTGCCTTCAGCTCGATGTACAGTCCAGAGTTGGTTCGTCGGGCCAGTTCAATCACTTCCTCTAGCCTCGGTACTCGCAGGTTTCCAGGCAGCTCTACTGCGCTGATCTCTGCCCAAGTAGCGTCTGGAATGCGCAGTTGATTACCGGCCACTCGACTTAGAGTTTCATCATGACAAACAACCACGACTCCATCCTTGGACAAACGCACATCCAATTCCCACATTTCAGCACCCAACTCAGCAGCCAGTTGGAATGCTTCGAGGGTATTTTCTGTTCGATAATCACTTGCCCCCCGGTGTGCGATTGCCAGCGGCAAATGTAAATCTTCAACGTTCGGCCAGCCGAAGCGGGCCAGCCATGCTTGATTAAAGTTTATTTCATTCATCTGTTTTGGTTAGTCCAAGAGTTGGAAGAGTTATTTCCAATCATAAAATAATGTGTTTTAACGATTAAAATTTTTTAATCGCAAGAAACAAATTCACCCAAAATAAATGTGATATTTGTTCTTTTCATTTTTGTTTTAGTGTATTATCAGTTTTTTCCTGGTAGCTAAAGCTTTCAAGAGAGCCGGTTGCCATTCGATCCTTGATCTCGATGGCATTGTTT
>WTIF01000261.1 GCA_011522845.1 Deltaproteobacteria bacterium | reverse complement strand
TGCGATGGTGGCTGCCGAAGAATACGGAGTAACTTCACAGCACGGTGCAGATCTAGCCAAAGGGACCAATGATCCTGAAATCAACCGATTGCTGGGTAGCGAGGGTAATCTCGGAGAGATGTTGGGATTGTCATCTGATTGGGCCAGAAACATCATCTCAAACATCGGCAACTATGAAGAGTCATTCGAGAGAAATATCGGCTCTAGCACACCAATTGGCCTAGCCCGCGGACTTAACGCGCAGTGGACCGACGGAGGTTTACTGTACTCACCACCCTTCCGCTAAAATCTAGTTGTCGCAGGGCACAATCTTTTTGTGCTCTGCGTTCCGCTCCCATCCATTCACTTACAAGGCATAACAGTGGATCCAAAATTCCACTGAAACTAGTTCTGGAGCATAGGTAGAGTCGTCATGACGAAAGTGCCCGAACCCCCAAAGCCATTGTTCGAACTGCGCCAGCTGATCTACGATACAAAATATAGATCACTGACTGTTCAAGCCATTGCCATGTGCTTGCTGGTTCTGTTCTTTTCATGGCTTATCAACAACACAATTCAGAACTTAACTGCCCTTGGCAAAGACTTTGATTTTGGATTTCTTACCAACATCGCAGGCTATGATATCAATCAGCGCCTCATTGAGTATTCTTCTACTTCTACGCACGGTAGAGCTGCGTTAGTTGGTATATTAAATACACTACTGGTAGCCTTTCTTGGTTGTGCACTAGCCACAATAATTGGGATTGTTGCAGGTGTGCTTCGACTCTCCAAAAATTGGATTGTTGCACGTCTAATGACAATCTATGTGGAAGGCTTCCGAAACGTTCCACTGCTTCTATGGATTCTCATCATTTTTGCCGTGATGACTGAATCTACTCCTGGTCCAAGAGATTTTCGAGCAGGTGGAAGCGCTTCCATGATTATGTTCGATAGCGTTGCTATTTCAAACCGAGGAGTATACATCCCTTTTCCAGTCTGGGGAGAAGGCTCTGGGATCCTGATATTTGTTTTTTTTCTCTCGCTAATTTGTGTTTGGCTTTTCAAAAAATTTGCGACCTCAAGACAACAACAAACAGGAGTAACCCTTCCAACCTTTTGGATTTCAACTGGGATAGTTATCATTCCATCAATCCTAGCTTTTTTTGTGTTGGGTCAGCCTGTCTCACTAGATTATCCAACTCTTGGTGGATTTAACTTCCGTGGTGGTTTGCAATTAAGAAACTCATTAATTGCTCTTTGGTTGGCATTATCTCTATACACTGGGGCTTTCATTGCAGAGATTGTTAGAAGTGGCATTCTCTCTGTATCGAAAGGACAAACAGAAGCTGCCTATGCTTTGGGTTTGCGACCCAACCGTACAATGAATCTGGTTATTCTACCACAAGCTCTCCGTGTCATTGTTCCTCCTCTAATTTCACAGTATTTAAATCTCACGAAAAATTCTTCATTGGCAATTGCAGTAGGGTATATGGATGTGCGCTCTACCCTCGGAGGTATAACAATTAATCAGACAGGGCGTGAATTGGAAGGCATGCTGATGCTTGGGCTGTTCTATCTTCTTGCTTCTTTGGTCATCTCCGCTGTGATGAACATATATAACAACTCAGTTAAACTCAAAGGTCGTTGAGGTGAATAGTCTATCCTCCAAGCCATTCGTAAGAACAGAACTAATACCAGCAAAAGTTCCTCCTTTGTCCGAAATTGGTGTGACAAAGTGGATGAGAGAAAATTTGTTCTCAAACACAGTAAACTCAATTTTAACAGTTCTTTCCCTTTTCATTGTTTACTGGCTTCTCGCACAAATTTTACCATGGATAACACAAGGGGTTTGGGAAGCTAATTCACTAAATGAATGTAGGAAAATTCGAGAAAGTGTTGGTGGAAGTACCAATGTGGCTTGCTGGGCAGTGATCAATGAAAGATGGAACCAACTACTTTTCGGTTTCTATCCAACTGAAAGTTACTGGCGTCCAATTTTAGCGCTAGTACTTTTCGGTTTTGCGATCTCTCCAGTACTTTTTTCAACTGTACGAAAAGAGCTGTATCTTTTAACTTTTGCCTCACCTTTTCTATGCTACTGGCTGTTGTGGGGAGATAGTATTTGGGGACCAATTTCTGCAGCTTTCAGTTTTCTGCTAGGCTTATTGCTTTTTCAGAAAATAAGTAGGTCTAAGATAGCTATAGTAAGTGTGCCAATTACTTTTGTTTTTTTCGTTCTTTACTGGCTTTTTCTACTTACTCCCGTTGCTGAACAACTCGACAATTTTATACCAATTTCTCTTACATATATCCCATCGAAAGAATTCGGTGGCTTTATGTCAGCTCTAATTATTGGTATCACGGGAATCATCCTATCATTACCAATAGGCATTTTGTTAGCACTTGGGAGGCATTCCAATCTGCTGATTATTAATAAAATTTGTGTTTTCTTTATCGAAATAATTCGTGGAGTACCGTTGATTGTCTGGCTGTTTACAGCTTCACTTCTATTGAATTATTTTCTACCACCAGGAACAAACTTTGATCTGATGCTTAGGGTTGTGATTATGGTCACCCTATTTGCTTCTGCTTACATGGCTGAGGTGATTCGTGGTGGTCTTGCAGCACTCTCAGTTGGGCAGCATGAAGGCTCTTCAAGCTTGGGTCTGAACTACTGGCAGTCTATGCGGCTAATTATCCTGCCCCAAGCTCTAAAAATTTCGATTCCAGGAATTGTGAACACCTTTATTGGTCTTTTCAAAGATACAACTCTTGTAGTTTTCATTGGCCTCCTCGATCCGATTGGCCTATCAAATGCGATCAGGGCAACTACTGATTGGAACGGCATCTATTGGGAATTATTTATATTTATTGGGCTCCTATTTTTTGTGTGTTGTTTCAGCATGTCGAGATATTCCCAGTTTTTAGAAAAAAGATTACAAACAGAACATCGTTAAGAGGTTTAGTAAATGAGCCAAGCTAGTCAAAAAAATACTGCTAATGACAAAAACATGGCGAACTCTGGAGAGCCCATCATCCAAATCCAAAAGATGAACAAGTGGTTTGGACAGTTCCATGTTCTTAAAGA
>WTIF01000288.1 GCA_011522845.1 Deltaproteobacteria bacterium | reverse complement strand
TGCAATGGGTTCATTGTGGTACGTGGACGATATCGCAACGACAGCGTTATATTTGTTGTTCTATCGTTATCTTGAACAGGGTATTCCTAAGTCAGAGTCCTTACAACTTGCTAGGCGTGCCATGATTACAGATGCTATCAAGGTTCAAGGTGATAATCTTTTGGCCGCTGATGGATCATTGTTGATTAAAAATCTTTCATTTGCGCAGAAGCAAGTTCTTCGAAATGGTTTGAGTCATCCCTATTTCTGGAGCGGCATAATATTGGTTGGCACTCCTTGGTGAATTATTTAATTTTAAGGAATTCTCAGGTTTGCCCTGCGAACTGAATCAACTGTAGCTTTGATTTATGTTTGATTGGTGTATTTGTTGTGTGGTTTTGGCTTGATGTCAATTCTTTGGCCTTCGCTGGATTTGTGGGGATATCTCTGCTTGGTGACTATTTCTCTGTAGCACTTCCAATTTGTTGATTATGCCATTAGCTTAGAGGTCGTAGTTGATGGTTGGCTTGAATGGAATATACCTCTCGTGATGGGCAGGTGTTAAAGGAAGTCTTTGGGATAGCTTCCGCAATTGGCTCTGCTTCTGACTTAGGCAGTTTGTTGCATTTGATCTTGCAGAAGGCAAGGGGGCTGTGTATAGCTGATGCTGGAAGTATTTTTTTGGTTGAAAAAGCAAAGCCGGCTCCTTTTTGGCAGGACGCCTCAGTTGTTAGAGATGCTCATGAGCAGGATCGTCTTTGGTTTGCTGTCTCTCAAAATGAAAGTTTGGATCCTGAGATTCACAGTAATTTATTGAAAGTTCGTTTTCCGATTTTGCCTGACCGTCTTGTCGGGTGGTGTGCGCTAAATGCTGAAGTGCTCAATCTGCCTGATGTGTACCAGCTAGATGCTTCACTTCCTTATAAATTTGATAAGAGTATCGATCAACAGCTTGGTTATCGTGCTGTGTCGTTGCTGAAAGTACCAATTTGCTTGGCGTCGGGTGAATTTGTAGGGTTTTTGCAACTCATTATCGAAAGATCATTTCTTCGTCCGTGATAGATCCTTCAACAGCAGTTTCTTCCGTCAGGCCATTTGATAGTTATGACCAGGAATTGATTGAGGCCCTTGCCTCCTTGGCGGCTGTCTGTGTTGAGAGGACAAGGTTTATTGAATCTCAGGATCAACTTATTGACTCTATTATTAACCTTCTTGCTGGTGCGATTGACGCGAAGAGTCCCTATACCGCAGGCCATTGTAATCGTGTCCCTCAGTTGGCGGTGATGCTTGCAGAAGCTGCCGAGGCAGTCAGTGATGGACCTTTGTCGGACTTTCGTTTTGACGGTCCGGATGCTTGGAGGGAGTTCAGAACTGGTGCTTGGCTACATGACTGCGGCAAGGTAACTACCCCGGAATATGTCGTTGACAAGGCAACCAAGCTTGAGATGAATGGCAACCGGATCCACGAGATCCGAACTCGGTTTGAGGTGCTCTGGCGTGATGCTGAGATTGAGCGGTTGCAGGGTTTGCTAGCCGGAGGTGACCCTGATGTTCTTGACCAGGCTTTGAAGGAGCGTCAGCAGACGCTTCAGGAGCAGTTCTCCTTTGTGGCTGACTGCAATCTCGGTGCGGAATTCTTTGATGAGGCAAAGGCGCATGCTCTGCGCGAAATAGGTGCTCAAGGATGGATGCGCCATTTCGATGACAGCTTGGGGTTGGCCTGGGAGGAGCAGCAGCGTCGTCTGGCCCATGAGCCTTGCAGTGATGCCTTACCCGCTCCGCAACAGTTGCTTATGGATCAGCCTTGGCATTGTTTGCCTCGTGAGGAAATGGATCGTCACGATCCAATCCATGGGTTCAAGGTGGATGTTCCCGATAATCTGTTCAACTATGGCGAGCTTTACAACCTCTCCATTACTCGGGGAACGCTGACGGAAGAGGAGCGCTACAAGATCAATGATCACATCATGCAGACGATTGTGATGCTGGATTCACTTCCTTTTCCAGCCGGATTAGCAAGAGTACCGGAATATGCGGGAACCCATCACGAAGCACTGAACGGTAAGGGCTACCCCCGTCGGCTTGCCGCTGATCGTCTGTCGGTGCCTTCAAGAATCATGGCGATCGCTGATATCTTCGAGGCGCTGACGGCTTCTGACCGTCCTTACAAAAAGGCGAAACCTTTGTCAGTATCTTTAGAGATTCTGGCCGGCTTCCGGGACCGTGGCCATATCGACCCCGATCTGTTTGATCTCTTCCTGACCAGTGGGGTTTATCTGAACTATGCCGAACAGTTTCTGAAGCCGGATCAGATTGATTCGGTAGACATCAAGTTATTCCTTAGTGGCCAGCCCAGATGATCGCTGATGTCACGTCCCATGGCATCTCCGCTACTCGCTTCCTCCGGCCATCCGGTTAATTGGTGAGGGTGACGATCAAAAGCAGAAACTGGCCTTGGCTGCAAGGCCATCACTGAGGACTCGTTCATCTCATCCCAGTGGCTCGGCTCTCGAATTGCTGCCTCCACGGCCGATGGCAGGAACCGAGGTGATGGCGCTTGCGAACGATCCTCCCTCTGATGTCCACCTCAATCAGGCACTTACCCCACCTGTCCCGCTCTATCAGCTCTCGGCTGAGGGAGCTGATTGTGTGCACTTGGCCACCCACGCTGAGTTCAATCCCGGAGGCTCTTCCATCGTGCGACTGCACACGGGCACTCAGTCGTTGAGCCTGAATGAAGTTCTAAGATCCCGAATCACTTGATGTCCATCCGCCTGCCGGGTGATCAGATGCTCGGTGTCGATGGCACACCATTGATCAGTCAGTTCACGGAACACCAGCAGAGCTGTATTGCCTATCGCACGCGTCACTCTTTCTTCTGGTCCCATGCTGGACTGATCGCTACGGCCCGGTGAGTTGACGCCCCGATACGTCACCTCCATGGTGTGGGAACTGACGTGTCTCTGCTCCCCGATGGAACGTCATCCGACGCAGGCCATACCACTCGCGTGTATCGGTCTCGGTGGACTGATGCTTCTGGGTCTCGCTCCAGCGCTTGCGAATGAGTCTCTGCGCAGCACCTTCCCCGGAC
>WTIF01000096.1 GCA_011522845.1 Deltaproteobacteria bacterium | reverse complement strand
GATTTTCCGATGATAGTCATACTGAACTAAATCGCGCCAAGAAACTTCTATGATAGGCGCATTGGGTTTAACTAGATAATCAAACAATAATTTTTTTATGTCAAAACCGAAGCAAACTGATCCCGTAAATGTTGCGATCATTAAAATCAAAACAAATCTTCGAAGAAAAAAGGAGCGACTTATCGACATTTCATCAATTCTCTAATCACGCTTTGGGAAGTAAGCCATCATGCAGGGAAATCATGTAAGCCCGCCAAGCAGGGAAAAAACTCATCAACATTCCACACGCCATGATCAATAAAAGAATTACAAATTCTTTTATCCCTGGCCATTCAAGGAGAATCTGCAGGCCAAGTTGATCTTGTACAACAGGCTTTAGAGCAAGTAATCCACCGTATTGAAAAATAAGTCCTAAGAAGACACCGATAAAGCAGAGAATCGTTGCCTCCATCCAGAGCAAGTAGAAAACTATTACTGGGCCTGCACCAACTGATCGTAAGATAGCCATTTCCCGCCTTCGCTCACTCAAGGTCGCCAACAAAAGACTGATTAAACTCGTCAAACTGGAGAGAACCACCAAGGCACTCATAGTCATGAGGACCCTCTCAAAGGTCCCTAAAATTTGCCAAAGTTTTTGCATCGTTACCCCTGGCAATATTGCTGACAGTGGTTCTTTTTCATAAGCATTGATTTCTGCTTGCAAACGAAAAGTTTGCATCTTTGAGTTCAGTCTTACTAAAAACGCCGTTATGCTCTTCGGTTGTAGTTCAGAAGCATTGATTTTTTCGGGATTAATCGTTTCTGCTGCAGGAAATCCATCTTCCCAGCCAATGTGAATCGCTTCAATCGCTTCCAAGCTTACATGGATAGTTTGGTCGACCGGTGTTCCAGTGGGTTTTAAGATACCTACTATCCTGAAGGGCTGGTCATCATGTTCAAACAGAGCAGCGCTGCCTGCTCCATGGGCAATGACAATTTGCTGATTCAACTGGTATCCGAGTTTCTCTGCAACCACAGACCCAATGACGGCTTCATAAAGCCCATCGAAGAACTCACCAGTTTTGAGAACCAATTTACGATTTTTAGCGTATCTGTAGTAGCTCCAATAGTCTGAATTAGTTCCCAGGACTCTGAAACCTCTGTGGGAATCCCCGAGAGAAAGGGGAATAGTCCACTCAACCCTCTCATCTGCAGCCCATTCAAGATAACTTTGCCATCGCAAATTATTCGTTGCCTCACCAAGTCGAAAAACTGAATACAACAATATTGGAATTGCATCGCCTCGTGCTCCAACTACGAGATCAATTCCTGATACCGTCTGCAAAAAGCTGTCGCGCACGCTTTTTCTGAGTTGTTCGATACCGAGCAAAAGCGTCACACTGATGGCTATGGAAAGAATCGTTAAAAGAGCTGTACTTCTCCTGTTCAAGATACTCAACCAAGCTAATTTGAAGAGCATGTTCAGTTCTCCACTGAAAAGTTCAATTCAGAACCCGTTCGCTTGATTCAAAACACTCAGGTCAATGACCTGATCAAATTGAGCCGATAGGGAGTGATCATGGCTTACCATGATCAAGGTGGTTTGGTTTATTGAACACTCCTCAGATATTAGTTCCAAAAAAGCGAATCGATTTTCAGGATCAAGTGCTGAAGTTGGCTCATCTGCCAAAATCAGTTTTGGATTTCCTATAAGTGCCCTAGCGGCTGCAACCCTTTGTTGTTGTCCCACACTTAGTTTCTGGGTTGCCAGATGAGAAAACTTGTCAGGTTCCAAACCAAGGAGTTTGAGTAATCGGCAAGCCTCGTCTTTCAAACCAGACTCAGTATTCCCTGCATTTTGATAGCGTAATTTACTGAATCGACAGGGGAGAAGAACATTTTCAACAAGATTGAGGTAAGGGATCAGATTGAACTGTTGAAAAAGAAAACCGATGTGGTCTACTCGAAAGGCATCTCTTTTTTTGCTGTTTAATGTAGCCAGGTCTTCGCTCAGGACAATTATTTCCCCTGAAGTTGGTAACAGAATTCCTGCCAACAGTGATAACAGAGTTGTTTTTCCAGAACCGCTTGGTCCTTGAATCAGAGTTCGACTGTTTTCAGGAACCTTTAAATTGGCAATCTTGAGAGTTGAGAAAGTTGATGCAGGCCAAGTAAATTCAAGTTGTTTAATAAGGACAGCATTATTCTTCACAATTCACTGGGAGGAGATGATCGGCAGGGGAGACAGTGTATCTTCAAGAATTTGACGATACACTGTGAGAAGGGGATCGCGATGCGGCTTCCAAGCCGCGAGTTTCAGCGCGGTGGCGCTGGACGTCTTGGGCGCTCTTCACGAGGTCGAGCCTCGTTTACCCTGACAGCGCGTCCATTGATGGGTTGCTCGTTAAGTCCCCGAATAGCAGCTTCGGCCTCAGAATCTTCCTGCATTTCCACGAAACCAAATCCTTTGGAACGGCCGGTCATGCGATCCATGATAATTGAGACTTTATCTACTTCACCAAATTGCCCAAAAGCGTCTCGCAATTGTTCTTCGGTGACACTGTAAGCCAGATTTCCCACGTATATATTCACGTTTATTTCTCTCGAAAGACGACCTGTTGCGTCCATTTGTTGCGAAACTCCAGGCCTGAATCCCACAACATGAAGCATCCCTCACGGGATGCCAAGTCCACCTGCCCCTTGCCGACTACGTTCAAACACCATGGATTGTAGCAATCGGAACCCGGTCTGTGTTGCCTTTCCCGTACGGTAAGCCTCACATCGTAAAGTCACCGAAACGAGTTAGGAAACGCTACTTGGATTTGCCCAGTAACCTCAGACTCACCACTCTTATACAGATTATTCTTAACCCTCGAGCAGATGCTCGTACTCCACATGAACTGATGCGTTTTAGGGGACGATTCAGCGGGGTGGATGAGTGAAACGGCGTGAGGGCTCTTGAAATCTGCGTGGTTAGAGGGCTTCTCATTGAGAAGTACTCTAATTTTAAGTGGCTGGATGTCCAGCAGGTCCATAAAAATTTATATACTTAGGGTGAAAAAAAAACAAGAAAGATCGAATGACAATATTTCAT
>WTIF01000168.1:7392-12307 GCA_011522845.1 Deltaproteobacteria bacterium | reverse complement strand
CTCTACCGTAAAGTTGCCTCTTCGCTTCTGCCACAAAGGCATTCCCAGGCCCTACTAACATATCGACAGCTTGAATGGATTCTGTTCCCAAGGCCATGGAGCCCACAGCCTGTACTCCGCCAAGACAATAAATCTCATCAGCTCCACCGAGATGCATGGCAGCGATGATTGCTGGATGGGGGCGGCCTTCAAAAGGGGGTGCACAAGCAATAATTCTTGGTACTCCGGCAACTTTTGCTGTGACTACGCTCATATGTGCCGAGGCCACCATCGGGTATTTTCCACCTGGCACATAACAGCCAACACTGTTCACTGGGATGTTTTTATGGCCAAGAACAACGCCTGGGAGCGTTTCTACTTCTACATCTTGTAAAGCTGAGCGCTGGGTCTGGGCAAAATTACGAATCTGTGTCTGGGCAAAGCGAATATCATCTAAGGTTGATTCTGGGACTTCCCTCACGGCCGCATCAATTTCGTCTGGGCTCAAGCGGAAGTTCGGGCGCTCCCATTTGTCAAATTTCAAAGCCAGTTCTTGAACTGCAGCATCCCCGCGCGACTCTATCTCTGCAAGGATCTGTTCTACAGTCTGGCGAACTTTTGATTGATCAGCTTTCGCATCTGCTGCGCTTCTCCCCTCTTTCAAATACTGAATCATTGGAATTCTCTACACTTTGATTGAGATTGCTTGCATAGCTATGCAAATTTATGTTTTACGAATAAAATCCTAATTAACCCAAAAATCAAGCACAGAAAAAATCGCTTGACCTTCAACACAGAGGTTGGCACTAAAAGCATGTTTGCATACGCATTCATCATTGATTTGTTCTCAAACATTTGTGGAGTTGAAAATGTGGAAAACCTTTTGTGCCCTTTTGTGTGGCTCCTTGATGGCCGCAAACGTATTGGCGGCTGATAATATTCTTCCTTATGGTCTTAAATCAGGAAAACCTTACGCTGGTACAACTTTAAATATTCTTTCAGTCGTTACTCCACAGTTCAAAGCCTACGAGTTACGCGATGAAGAGTTCGAAAGCCTGACAGGGATTACTGTGAATTGGACCCACATCCCATTCGTCTCCCTTCAGGAGAAGGTGGCAAGTGTGGGTGTGGCAGCTGATGGTAATTTTGATGTGGTAAACTATTTAGACTCCTGGGGGCCTGCAAATGCCTATTGGCTGCAACCAATCGATGAATGGTTGGAACAAGACGGCATAAGCATGGATCGCTATCCTGAAGCCTTTAAAAAGAGTGCGATGTTCAAAGGCGAAACTTTAGGATTCCCATTGCGCGCTCATCCCCAGTTGATGTTCTATCGCAAAGATCTGTTCGAAAAGCATGGCCTGAGTGAACCTAAGACATGGTCTGATGTCGTCAGCGCTGGGAAAATGATCAAGGAGAAAGAGGGAATTGGAGGACTAGCCTGCTACTATGGGGCTGATGGCAACAGGCAAAACCTTTTTATTTGGTTGAACTATCTGTGGGCAGCAGGAGGGGATGTTTTCGACAGTCAAATGAAGCCCGCCTGGACTACGCCTGCAGCGATTCAAGCCACCAAAGACTATATCGAAATGCATACCTCTAACGATATCTGTGGTGAGGGTGCTGTTTCGAACGTGGAACAGGATGCAAGAATCCAATTTTCTCAAGGTAAAGCTGCAATGATCCCAGTCTGGTGGTGGGCTTACAGCGGATTCTACAACCCCAATCAGTCTACACTAACCAAGGAGCAGGTTGCTTTCACAGGAATGCCATCTTACAAGGGAGAAACGGTAACCTACGCGATCAGCATGCCCTTCAGTATTTCAAAGCACTCCAAGAATCAGGGGGCAAGCTGGGAGTTCTTAAAGTGGCTCTCCAATCCGGAGCTTGATCGAAGAAATGCTATTGAACGAGAGGTCGCTGGTGAGACAATCGTCAACAACGTCGTTACCCACAAGCAGAGCCTTGTAGATCCTGAGGTAAATGCTGCGAATGACAACATTCAGCAAGCAGCTGCTGTGAGCTTGGCAAACTCTGATATCATGCCTCAGATCCCTGAATGGCCTGAAATTGGAGACCTGCTTTCAAACGCGATTCAAAAAGCCTCCACAGGTGGGAATGTCGAGGAATTGATGGCAGAAGCAGGCAAGCGAGCGGAACGTATATTACGAAGAGCTGGTTACTGATTCGGGTTTAAAATGCGTGACCGACACCTTAAATACCTATTTGTTTTACCGGCATTGGTGTTGGTGTTGGTTACTTCCTTCTGGCCTCTGCTCCAATCATTTTGGCTCAGCTTTAGAGAATGGAAACTCAGTCGAGCTCGTGAGTCCAGACCTCTTTGGGAACCGGAATACGATGGCTGGGAAACTTGGCCCTACCTCTTGGAGAATTACCAGCGAGCACTGGAAGATGACCTACTCTGGAACTCGGTGCAGGTCACAAGTACTTTTATGATCGCTTCAGTAATTGTTTCAGTCGGTTTGGCTTTGGGGCTGGCTCTTCTGCTTGCTCCAGGAGGTAAGTTCCGGTTGACTGTGAGGACACTGCTCATCCTCCCATTTGCCATGAGTCCTGCGCTGATTGGAATTTCGTGGCGGTTCATGTTCCAACCAGATTTTGGATTGTTCCAGGCTCTATTTGGTGCCTTGGTGCCGGGCTTGGCAGGTGTGGATTGGCTTGGAGACCCTACCCTGGCGCTGATTGCAATCGTTGGTAGTGACGTTTGGCATTGGACACCATACTTGACGCTTGTATTCATTGGGGGACTGGCTAACGTTCCGCAGGATGCACAAGAAGCAGCGATGATTGATGGTGCTTCCAGTTGGAGAGTATTCGTGGATGTTACTCTGCCCGCTTTGATTCCTGTTCTTGCCGTCGGGATTATTCTCAAGAGTATTTTTTCCCTTAAGATGTTCGATCAGGTCTACATGTTGACCAATGGAGGGCCAGGTAATGCTACCCAAACCCTCGCTCATTACATCTATTTCCATGGCTTCAAGTACTATGATATGGGCTACGCTTCTGCAGTCTCCTATCTTTTGGTGATTCCAATGCTGGGGTTGACCTGGCTTTACATGAAACTTGTTTTTCTGAAACGGTGATGGGCAACTCAATTAGAAAACAAGTTGCCGATCTTTTCCAATTTGCGCTAATTCTTTGCGCAGCGGTCGTTATTCTTGTTCCTATTTATTGGATTGCCTCCGGGGCTTTCAAACAACAAGTGGATGTTTTCCAACTCAAGCTACTCTTTACCCCTACACTTGCCAACTTCAACGAAATTTTCCGATCCCCGTACAACCTCCACGAAAAACTTCTCAACTCTACATTAGTTGCTGGAACAACCGTTCTTGTTGCCATTCCAATGGCAACAATGGCAGCTTACAGCTTCTCAAGATTTCGGCTGCGATTTGAGCGTACGATGTTCTTGATGATCTTATCGACCCAGTTTGTACCAGCTGTAGTGATTGTTCTTCCTTACTTCCTACTATTTCGAGATTTGGGTTTGCTGGACACAAGGCTTGCTTTGGTCCTTGTCAATTTGTCCCTGATCCTTCCCTTTGCTATTTGGATGATCAAGGGTTTTATCGATGGCATTCCTTTGGACACTGAGGAAGCAGCCCTCGTTGATGGTTCGAGTCGTCTACAGGTGATTTGGAATATTGTTTTGCCAATGGCCTTGCCTGGAATCTTAACGGCAGCAATTTTCTGTTTCATTCTAGCTTGGAATGAATTTCTTTTCGCTGTGATCATAACCAATAGCAAGGCGGTTACGATGCCGGTGGGTTTGTCTCTTTTTCACGCTGAGGAGGGCGTCCTGTGGCATCTCATTTCTGCGGCTGGCATTCTAATTATGCTGCCAATGTTTGGGTTGGCAATGATCATCCAGAAACATTTTGTCCAGGGCATGACCCTTGGTGCAGTAAGATAGTTAGGGCTCGCTGATGGCATCCGTGACCTTAAAAGGTATTACGAAGCGCTGGAATGAATTTGTTGCAGTCAAAGACCTGAGCCTATTGATTGAGGATCAGGAATTTTTGGTGCTGCTAGGCCCATCAGGATGTGGCAAAACAACCACGATGAGAATGATTGCTGGACTCGAAGAGCCATCCCACGGAGAGGTCTTTATTGGGGACCGTAAAGTCAATGACGACCTTCCAAAAGATCGTGATGTCGCAATGGTCTTTCAAAATTATGGTCTTTACCCACATCTTTCCGTTTATGAAAATATTCGCTATCCACTGAAGGTCCGCAAAGTTCCCAAGTCCCTGCACTCAGAAAAAGTTCGGCAAGCAGCAGAAAAAGTTCAGCTGGATCATTTACTTGAACGCAAGCCCAGAGAACTTTCGGGTGGCCAACGCCAAAGAGTTGCCTTGGCCAGAGCAATTGTCCGAACTCCAACAGTTTTTCTGATGGACGAGCCTCTTTCGAATCTTGATGCTAAACTCCGCGTTACAATGCGGGCAGAGTTGAAGCATTTGCAGCATGAACTGAAGATCACAACTGTGTATGTAACACATGATCAAATTGAGGCAATGACTCTGGCTGATCGTGTGGCAGTGATGGATCATGGAATAATTTCGCAACTGGGACCACCCGAAGAAATCTACAATGATCCTGCAAATCTCTTTGTCGCAGGATTTATTGGATCTCCGCCAATGAATCTAATGAAAGGGAAACTTTACGAAAACAACTTTCAGCATCCAAATTTTTCAATCCCCATCAACCACCAAGCAAACCTTGAGAACGCTACACTGGGGATTCGTCCAGAAGATTTGATTTTGTGTGAAGCTCAAAAAGGAGTGCTTCGGGGAACAGTGTATGCCCACGAGTTGACCGGTGAATCGACCTTGACCACCATCAATATTGGGCCAGATCGCCTAACTGTAAGAGGCCCCAAAGAATTCAAAATAAACATTGATGAAGCTGTTGGGGT
>WTIF01000168.1:0-7292 GCA_011522845.1 Deltaproteobacteria bacterium | reverse complement strand
TAACTGTAAGAGGCCCCAAAGAATTCAAAATAAACATTGATGAAGCTGTTGGGGTACAGTTTGAAGCTAGCAAATGCTTCTTGTTTTCGAATCAAACCGGAGAAAGAATCTGATTTAAAGACTCAAAACTTCTCTCCCTCCACCTTCCTTGCCAGGCTCGCTTGAGTTAGTTTTGCTAAATCCAATCTTCAAGCGTCTATTGATTTCATGAAACTGAATTTACTACTTTTCTTGATTCTTGCTCTTTTTGGGACTGGGTGTGTTCAGGAAAATCGGTATGACTCACTGCAGGGGAGGACCTTGGCAGAGCTTCAAGAGATTCATCCTCTCCAAGATAATGAAACGACTAAACTAGGAATCGCTTTTGGTGGTGGGGGGATGCGGGGATTTGTCCATCTTGGGGTGATTCAGGCACTTGAGGAAGCAGAGATTCAGGCAGAGATTGTGACTGGAACCTCAGCGGGTGCTATCGCTGCAGTGTTGTATGCTTCTTCGCTTCCTCTTCAGCAAATACATGAGGAGATGATCAAGCTTGAGCGGTGGGATGTTGCTGATCCAGTGATTAGTTTGAACGGCTTGATTCAAGGCAGAAAACTAGCTTCTTGGATCAATCAGATCTTGGGAAACAAACTATTAAGTGAACTTCCAAAAAAGGTGGGAGTTGCTGTTACAGAACTGGTGGATAGTCAGTTACTTCTAGTTGTTGAAGGCAAAGCAGGAGAAGCGGTTCAAGCGTCATCAAGCATTCCAGGAACTTTTGTTCCCGTGAAAGTTGGCCAAGAAATCTGGGTGGATGGTGGGGTGCTCTCTGTAGTACCTGTCCGATTTGCCAGGGCACTTGGAGCCACCCATGTGCTTGCTATCGATACCTTTTGTGGAAGAGGTTACCCTGTCAGTGAGAATGCATTTTGGACGACTACACAGGCTTTTCGACTGCAAATGTGTAACGGAAATAAAAGTGAATTGGAGGAAGCGGATTGGCTGTTACAGCCAGATTTCGAGCCAAAAGATTTTCTTAGCTTTGCAGAAAGAGAGGTTGCCATTCAGGCCGGTTATAAGGCAATGAAAGCACTTCTTCCAACCTTAAAAGAGGAATTAGCTGGCGGGAACTAGAATTTTAATCTCTGTCCGCGTCTCAGGTCTGCTATGGAATAGAAAGTCTCTCGCCATTGTATACCCCCCTGTCGCCAGGTTATGAAAGTAGATCTGGCTAAAGCCCAAGCTATCACGAAAAGGAGTAATGGACTGATAAGCCTCTCCAACCATCCGACCCCTTGAGCCTTATCTCCGGAGATCCAAGCAAGCCAATATCCTGAAAAAGCTCCCACGGCAGTGAGACTTAACAACCAATTGCCAGAAAAAATAGAAAGCCAAGGAGCAACGGCAACAAACAGGATCCCAATGATTCCAAGTAATGCTCGCCAATATTGATATTGGGCGCCAGCAAATAAATTTTTTTCAAGGCCTCTGATCAAATCGCCCATACTTGGATACCACTCGACCCCGAGGCACTCGCGTCCCCAGTAGACATCTAGTTTGCCTCCAGCCTGCCATGCCAACTGAGCCAATGCTAGATCGTCCACAACTTCCATTTTAAGCCAGGGAAGACCAGGACTTTGAGACAATAGAGACCGTCGGACAAGGCCACAAGCTCCCACTCCAACGAAGGAATTTTGGTTTTTGACCTCCCAGATTCGAGTAGCGAGAAAAAAACCGCTGAGGGAGACAGTGTACAGGGCTTTCAAAAGGCGTTGTCGCGCTTGTACTTCGGGTACGACACAAAGATAATCGACTGAGCTTCTTTCAGCTACGTCAATGATGCGTTCCAAGCTTTCTTCTTGGAAATGCACGTCCGCATCAGTGAATAACAACCACACTCCCGTTGATCTCCCGAAACCTTGTTGCATGGCATTTACTTTCCCAAGCCATCCGGGTGGTAATTCTTCAACGTGGTGAATCAAGACTCTTGGGTCTTTTTCTGCAAGTTTTTGCAGAATTTCATCAGTTCCATCATTTGACCGATCATTGACCAAAATGATTTCTAGATTCGGATAATTTTGGGCTAAAACTGATTTCAGAGCATTTTCAATAGTTCCCGCCTCATTTCGAGCAGCGATGATCACACTCAATCTGGGATATCTTTTCTCTCTATCTAATGAAATTGAGGGCAGACTTTGAACGTTTTTTAAAGTCATCCAAACACCCCAGGCGACCAAGTACCATGGGAGGCATCCCAAAAATACTAACGCTTCAAAAGACCATAGAACATCAAGCATTTTGTTAGATGAATAAAAATTTGAAAAAAGCTCTGAATTCCAAGGAAACAGATGTTCAACTTCGAGAAAAGATTCGTAAACAGGGCTTGTCGCTTGGTTTTGATTGGGTTGGGTTTACTGGTGCAACTGAAAATCTAACTCATCAGTATTATCAAAAGTGGCTTGATGAAGGGTTTGCTGGAGAGATGCACTATCTTCACAAACATTCACCACAGAAGGCCTCCTCTCAAAAGGTCTTGGACAGAGCCCAAACGGTGATTGCAGTTGCTTGTAATTATTTTCATGATGGCACCCCTTCGAAAAAATTTCAGGATTCTAGTCGTGGTCGATTTAGTCGTTACTCGATGGGTGAAGATTATCATCTGGTTCTCAAAGAGCGTCTCGAAGAATTCAGGAAGTGGCTGCTCAAGGAAGGGTTGGCTTCTGGCTTTGAACAAACAAGGGTTTACGTTGATACGGGGCCACTACTGGAGAGAGAGTTGGCTTGGCGCGCGGGTTTGGGTTGGTTTGGCAAGCACAGTAACCTAATTCATCCAAAACTTGGCTCGTGGTTGCTACTGGCAGAGGTGCTCATTGATAAAAAAATCCCTCCTGATCGGCCGTTTTCGGGAATTGATTGTGGATCATGTACTCGCTGCATTGAAGCGTGTCCAACAGAAGCAATCGTTTCAGATCGGCAAGTGGATGCTCGACGTTGCATTTCTTACTTGACGATCGAATTAAAAGATTCGATTCCAAAACAATTTAGATCAAAACTACAGAATTGGATTTTTGGTTGCGATGTTTGTCAGGAAGTTTGTCCATGGAATCGCAAAGCTCCTAGGACAGCAGATTCAATCTGGAAGGCTAGAGAAGGGCTTAAAGACCGTAAACTTTGGGATTGGGTGAGATTAAGTCAGGAAGACTTTTCAAATCAATTCCGAAAAAGTTCAGTCAAAAGAACCAAACGAAAGGGGTTGCTTAGAAATGTGATGACTGCATTGAGTGCTTGTTCTCACCCTCAAGCGCTATCAGCTTTACAAATTGGACTGAAAGACGCGGAGGAACTGGTTCGTTTGCATTCAGTCTGGGCTCTTGGACTTCGAAAGCAAAAACTCAGTAGAAGCTTATTATGGCGCCAGCTCAGAATTGAAAAATCTGAAAAAGTAATAATTGAAATTCAGGAAGCACTTGCTAGCAAGAAAAAGTCTTCTAGCAAGCGAGAAAGAGCATGGTTACTTACTCGACAAGTTCCATTAGCTTTGGCAAGAAAACACCGCTTGGGCCCTTCAGATGGTAACCACCGGAGATCATCGCATAATCGGAGAACCAAGTTGCTTCAGGATTGATGTCAATGATCGTTCCTCCATTCTCAGCAACAGTTTTGAGAATTAAAGCGGGGAGAGAAGTGGCGCCGGTGGTTCCGATGGTTAATAGAAAATCTGCCTCCTCTGCAGCTTTTAAAGCACTTTCACTGCGGTAAAGTTCCTCACTATACATTTCATCAAACCAAAGAACGTGTGGCCGCATCAGATTCCCTGCTTCGTCCTGGAGTTCAGATTTTACCGCTTCAGGTAGAGGCTCATCTGGATCAAGTTCTTCAACAAAATTGGGCATTGGCAGCAAATTTGGCCTGCTTGAATCAAAGATGCGCATATAATTCAAATTGCCATGGATTTCGTAGACCTTTTCAGGACTATTGCCTGCTTTGAGATGGAGGCCATCTACGTTTTGGGTAATCAACCGAAATCTTTCACCGAGAAGCTCATCAAGTTCCACTAAAGCTCGATGTCCATCATTTGGTTGAGCTGAACGATGCTTGTAAATTCGGGATAAATACCAATGCCAAACTTCCCATGGATAGGCTCTGAATCTCTCAAGGGTTGCCATTTCCATTGGCGTGTAATTCAGCGATCCAATTTTCCAGTAACCATCTTCTCCTCGAAAAGTGGGAATTCCACTTTCTGCTGAAATTCCTGCCCCAGTTAAGGCAATGATCTGGCAGTCTGGATCATCAACAGCAGTTTTCCATTTTTCCGCTGCGGTTTCTGAAATTTCATACATATAAATTCTTGGATTTGTGATTTCTCAAGGTTTGATTAAATTCAAGTGAAGAAACACATTTTTTTCAGGAATAATATTATAAATAAAAATCTGAAATTATTTATTAAATTTAATTCAGAGAGAAGGAAATGAATCCAATTTGGAGTCCAAAACAAGAGTTTGTTCTGCAAAGTCGAATGGAGCATCTCAGACAGAGAATCTCCTCAGAGAATTCCATCATTCTAAAGGATTACAGTGAACTGCATAAGTTTAGTATAGAAAATCAGGAAACTTTTTGGCGAACCATTTGGGAGGACATGGGACTTCAGGGAGTTCAAGGCGAGGTGGCTTTGGAAAATCCCCAATTGATGCCTGGAGCTAAATTCTTCCCAGAGGGGCGGATCAATTTTGCAAAAAACTGTTTGATCCATGATCAAGCTGATGACGGGATTGCAATCATTGCTCATGATGAAACAGGTCTCCGCAGGGAATTGAGTTGGGGTGAACTGAGAGCGTCTGTTGCAAGTTTTCAAAAAATGCTGCTGGAAGCCGGTGTTCAAGCTTCTGACGTTGTTGGTGGATATGTGGCCAATGGCCCTGAAGCTGTAATCGCAGCTTTGGCAACTCTTTCTTTAGGAGCGATCTGGACCTCTTGTTCACCAGACTTTGGTGTTCAGGGTATGCTTGATCGGTTTGGACAAACAAAACCAAAGGTGATCGTTGCAGGTTGCTCGGTTCGCTACAATAAAAAGCCGATTGATCTTACTGAGAGGATTACTCAAATCTGTGAGGAGTTACCATCGGTTACGCATCTCATCCATTTCCCGGGGACAGAGGCTGTGGAGCGGACTGAATTTTCGAAGCTACCACTAACCTCTCTTCAGTTTCCTAAACCATCATCCTCAAGGAATGAATTATTTTTTGAAGAAACCCCATTTCAGCACCCAGCTTTTATTCTTTATAGTTCAGGAACCACTGGTAAGCCAAAATGTATCCTGCATAGTCATGGGGGATCACTTATTCAACTGGTGAAGGAGCATCAATATCACGTCGATTTAAGGGCTAACGAAAGACTTTTTTTCTACACAACCTGTGGATGGATGATGTGGAATTGGCTGATTGCTGGCTTGGCAACAAAAGCTACGATTGTGCTTTATGATGGATCTCCTTTCTCAAGAGGCGCAAAGACCCTCTGGGAAATGTGTGAACAAGATGATTGGTCTATTTTCGGTACCAGCGCAAAATACATTTCAGCCTTAGAAAAACAAAAATGGCAGACTCCTCAGGAGATGAAGTTATTGAAATTAAGAGCAATTCTTTCAACAGGTTCTCCGCTAGCTCATGAATCTTTTGATTATATATATAATAAAATCAAGGAGGATGTTCTCTTAGGTTCAATCTCAGGAGGAACAGACATTGTGTCTTGTTTTATGCTTAGTTGTCCTGTCAGGTCAGTCTATCGGGGCCAACTGCAGGGGGCTGGCCTTGGGTTGGCTGTGGATATTTTTGATGAAGAGGGAAAACCAGTTCAAGAACAAAAAGGCGAGTTGGTTTGTACGAAACCTTTTCCTGCTATGCCAATTGGTTTCTGGGATGATCCAGATCAAAAAAGATATCGTTCAGCCTATTTTGAAAGATTTGATGGGGTCTGGACGCATGGTGACTATGCTGAAAGAACAGCCCAAGATGGATTTGTCATTCACGGTCGTTCTGATGCGGTTCTCAATCCAGGTGGAGTCCGCATCGGCACCGCAGAAATTTACAGACAAGTGGAAACTTTTGAGGAGATCCTTGAAGCTTTAGCAATTGGGCAGGAAAAAAATAATGATGTGCGTGTAGTTTTGTTTGTCGTCATGAAAGAGCAACAAGAGCTAAGAGACGATTTGAAGGATCAACTTCGCAAGCGAATCAAGCAGAATACAACACCCAGGCATGTTCCAGATTTGATTGTTTCAGTGGCGGCATTGCCCAGAACATTGAGCGGTAAGATCGTGGAATTGGCTGTTCGAGCAGTCGTTCACAATCTGCCTGTAAAAAATAAGGAAGCCCTGGCAAATCCAGAAGCCTTGGAATATTTCAAAGATATTCCAGATCTTCAAAAATGAGGATTTTATTCGAGATGAGATTTTGGGAGAAGAGGCTCACTGCAGAAATAGTAACCATCTGGTAATGCAGTGTTGTAGTGAGGCATATTGATATCAACTTTGGAGCCTACTTTCCTGAAGTAAACCATGCGCTGTTCCACAACAAAATGGGAAGCTGCAACATGGTCACAGATTTCTGTAACTCTTTCGTTCTGTGCTGTGGGGTATTCACGATAATAGGGCTGAGGGATCTTTTTGCTCTCCGTTGTGCAAGCTGAGAGGTAGAAAGTCCCCATTGTGTATAAAGCGATTTCAGAAAATTTTCTACTGAACCGGATAGCAGTTTCAGAAATAGATGTCCCCACTAAGATAGTATTGAGATTCCTTGGGGACATTCTCGCCCATAAATGGTCTGAGAACACCAAAGCGAACCTGAAATGGCATTGGCAGCGGTTCACTCTCCAATTGAGTTAAATTCCCGTAACCAAGCTCAAAATTCCATTGATACAATCGTCGCGTGTTCCCACTTTCTGAACCGAGGGCATCTGGTGCTTGAATAAACCAAGAAAACTCCGCTCCTAGCATAAAATTCTCGACCTCTAGAATCCAACCATAGCGCATGTCAAATGAGTTGCCCGGTTGATAACTGACTTTCTCACCAGCTAAATTTTCACGCTCACCCTTGAGTTGATTCAGTCCTTCAACCGAAGCGATTTGAAGGACACCCTCTGATTGGGGCGGATACCATTGAGACTGCAATTTCAGTCCGAGATCCATTTGTCCATCACCTGTGGCGACAGGCCTGAAACCCCTTGCATTTCCAGTTACTCCAGTCGGAAAAACCAATTTAGGAGTAAGGGTCCAGAGCCAACGATAACTTGAGGAGATGTTGTAGCGCATCCAAAGTGCT
>WTIF01000013.1 GCA_011522845.1 Deltaproteobacteria bacterium | reverse complement strand
TCCGTGCCTCTCCAGGAATTGCAACAGGCCCGGGGATTGTCCCAAAAGGACTTGGCCACTGCACTACATGTTCAGTAACCCACAATTGCTAGGATAGAAAAACGAACTGATATGTACATCTCCACCCTGCGCAGTCACATTGAGGCAATGGGGGGAGAGTTAGAAGTGATTGCACGCTTCCCCGAAGGAACTGTCAGGATTTCAAACTTTGCCGAGTTGGGTGAAGAAAAATCTAACTGAGCAAGAAAGGACTCCGTAGAAGGTGATTCACCATCACAGCTCCATCCGGGAGAAGTTGGTCGGCCAGGTCGAATGAGAGACAACTTTCAGAGTTCAGCACCTACCGATAGCTCTCCACCAATCGTAGCCAAGCCTCCCGTGAATTCTCAATGACTGAACCCGGGCAGCAGTAGGAGAGCCGGAAGCAACCAGGCCAGCCAAAGCCGGAGCCGGGAACCAGTAGGAGCTTTTCTTCCTGGGCTCGACGCACGAAGGCCACGTCATCTTCTTCCAGCGCCTGTGGGAACAGGTAGAACGCTCCCTGGGGCCGCACACAAGAAATTCCGACTTCTTCCATCAAGCCACAGACCTGATCACGCAGCTGCTGATAGAAGCCAATATCGACCTGCACTCCACGCAGATGAGGTAGCGCCCGTTGCATCAGTGCCGGGGCATTGACGAAGCCTAAGATTCGATTGGTGAAGACCAGCGCTTCCTGCCAGAGAGCACGATCTGGAACTTCCGGATGCAGAGCGATGTAGCCGATTCGCTCTCCGGCCAGTCCTAGGTCCTTGGAATGTGAGGTAATCAGGATCGAGTTGGGATGGGCCTTGAGTACGGAGCCATTGGTTACCTCATCAAAGAGCAGCTTGCGGTAGGGCTCATCAGCAATCAGGTAAATCGGACGACCAAAACGCTGCTCCTGGGTACGCAGCCAACTGCCGAGTTCGTCGAGTACTGCCTGGGAATAGACCACGCCAGTTGGGTTGTTGGGCGAGTTGACAATGATCGCTCGGGTCTTCGGGGTCATCACTGCTTCCAGCGCTTCCAGGTCCGGCAAAAAATCCTCCTGTCGAGTCTTGGCCACGGTCAACACTCCCCCGTGATTCTGCACATAGAAGCCGTACTCCACAAAATAGGGCGCCAGCGCGACAACCTCATCTCCGGGTTCGAGCAAGGCCTTGGCGACTACGTTCAGTCCTCCTCCGGCGCCAACACAGAGCACGATGTCTTCTTTTTCGAAGGGTAATCCTTGCTCTTCTCTCAGCTCGTTGGCCAGGTACTCCCGTACTGCAGGGAAGCCGCCGTTGGGCATGTAGCGGTGATGTCCGGGCGCTGGATCATCGAGCAGAGCGTGTAGGGTCTCGTGCACCTTGGCAGGAGGCTCAAGGATGGGATTGCCCAGCGAGAAGTCAAAGACCTGGTCGGCCCCGTACTGCTGCTTGAGTCGGGCGCCGGCTTCGAACATCTGGCGGATCCAGGAGGCACGTTGGAGGGAGTTGGCAATTGGAGCGGCAATGGTCATGATTCCTGTTTGAGAGCGAGGGCAAAGGATTGTTGGAGATCGTTCAGGGACTGCACGTTGGAGGCCTCAGGCCACTGTTGCCACTGTGCGCAGCTACGATAGACATCCGCCGGTGTGTATCCCTGTTTTTTCAAGATATGTAAAGACAAGGTGCCATCCGACTTGGAAAATTTCCGGTTGCCTTCATCGGTCAGCAGCGAGTGGTGCAGCACAACTGGATAAGCCTGTTCTGGTTCCAGCAGTCGAAGCAGGTAAGACTGGGCAGCGGTTGAGGGCCGAAGATCAATCCCCCGGATCAGCAGGTTCATCTGCCAGTCAAGGTCATCCAAGCAAGACGCTAGCTGGTAGGCGACTTGTCCGTCACGACGTTGGATCACAAAATCACCCATCTCATTAGCGAGATCCAGTTCTTCCTGACCACTCGGCCATTTCTGCCAATGTATCGTGGCTGTTTTGGGTAACCGAATCCGCCAACTACCAGGTTGTTCAGCAGGGTGCTGCTGCTGACGACAGGTTCCAGGATAGCGTCCTTCATCACCAACGAGAGACTGCCACTGGCGGCGACTGCAGATGCAGCGATAGAGGTCTCCAGTATTTTTGAGTGTTGCCAAGGCGGAGAGGTAGCGCTCTGTGCGCAGCTGCTGGGTCCAAGTTTTTTGAAGTTCCCCAACACTGCGAGGGCCTTGGTCGGTATCGAGCCCAAGCCAGTCCAGCTGCTGGAAGATGTCTTCGATGTATTCAGGACGCACCCGAGCCTGGTCCAGATCGTCGATCCGCAACCACAGTTCCCCACCAAGATGGCGAATCCAGAGCCAGGTCAGCAGGAAATTACAGGCGTTGCCGAGGTGCAAATAACCGCTGGGGGTTGGAGCCAGCCGGCTACGCCAGTGGATGGGCTCAGAGCTGTTCGCAGAGAGCACGGATCTGACCGCGAGCTTCCTGTGGTAGGTTTTGGAGCTGCTCTGTAAAGTCCTTGCCTTCCAAATTCTCGAGAGCTTCCAGTGGCAAGTATTCGCTCAGGAAATTGTCTTCGCCCAGTGTCTGAGCACCCAGTCCGAAGGTAATCGCACCACCAGTCAGCAGTAGCACCCAGAAGAGCAGGCTGAAGCCCTGCAGCAGAATTCGATAGGCAGCAAAGAGTCCAATCAGGGAACCAGTCGCCAGCATCGTGTAGGAACCCCAGGCAATGTCAGGCATGGGTCAGTTTTTGTGAGGAGGTTGTGTCAGCGAGGGTAGATACGGGAAGCAGAAACTGAGCAGGCTTCCCGCGAAACCTGCCCAGTGAAAATTCAGACCTTACCTTGCAGAATGAAGGCGATCACGAGTGCGTAAATCACGAGGGATTCGATCAACGCCAAACCAATAATCATTGGGGTGAAGATCTTGCCGGAGGCGTTCGGGTTGCGGGCGATCCCTTCGAGAGCACCGCGCATACAAATGCCTTGACCGATTCCACCACCGAGGGCGGCGAAAGAGATCGCAACACCAGCACCCATGGCGAAGCCGAAGGTGGCCAGTTCGCCATACTCTTGGGCGTACAGGGGAGCTGCCAGCAGCATCAGAAACAGGACCAGCATGAGTCTTTTGTTCATGGAACTTCCTTTTGGTTTAGAACTGTAAGAACGTGTACGGAACAGAACGAAGAGCCAATCAGTGGGCTTCACTCATGGCAACTTCAAAATAAATTGCAGACAACAGTACGAAGACAAAGGCCTGCAAAACACTGATGAGAATGCCCAAGCCCATGAAGGGAACGGGCAAGCCAAGCGCCAGAATCGAGGAGAAGATCAAGACCACTTTGTGGTCACCGGTCATATTCCCCAAGAGGCGGATGGAGAGGGACATCGGCCGCACGAGGTGGCTGATTAGTTCAACGGGAAACATCAAGGGAGCCATCAGGGGCATAGGGCCGATGAACTGCTTGATGTAGCCGGCGCCGTGCTGACGGATTCCAAGCGTGTGGGTCAGCAGGAAAACGACGATCGCAAAGGCGAAGGTGATGTTGAACTGGTCGGTCGGTGGATTGAATCCAGGGACCAGTCCGGCGAGGTTCAGGAACAGGATGAAGAGCCCGTAGGTTCCCAGCAGGGGAAGCAAGGGTCGTGGTCCGATACCGTGCTGAATGATGCCTGAGAGAAAATTGAGGATACCCTCGACAACGGTGACAGCAAAATGGTCTTTGTCTAGTCTTCCCGAGGGTTCCAGCATTTGGGTTTCACGGAAGGGTTTGCCAAGCCACCAAGCCAGACCGATCAGCACTGCGGCAACTATGATCATGTCGAGGATCGGGCGTGGGTCAATCCCGATGGAGGCCAGGGGTTCTGCCAATCCTCCGAACAGGAAGTTGGCCCAAGTGAAGCCACCCTCTGCGGCAAAAGCTGGGGATGTCAGGGTCAGCAGGAGTAAGCCTGCCAGGTTCAGTCGTCGAAACATCAGTATCCCTAGGAAAGGACGTCGGAAGAATCAGAGGATCTTGGTCGCTGGATGAGTGCGTAAGCGGTGGCGGCCAACAGAATGTTAGAGAGACCTAGCATTATTCCGACGGCACTAATGTCCAGTTGGACGATCGCCACATAGAGAACCATCATCGAGACAATGAACTTCGCACCATAGATCAACAAGTACAGTGGCCGTAGTTTTCGCTCCTCCAACATGTTCAGAACGAAGCGCACGGTCCAGTGGAAGTTCAAACCAACAATCGCTGAACCTAACAAGGATCCCAAGAGAAAGTCAAGACCGAACAAGAGCGAGACAATTGCCAGGACAACGGATGCCAGGATCAGCAAATTTCGGAATTCTGTTGCTTTGCGGAAGCCAATCTGTAGGGCCTCGTCAGAAATTTCGGGGAAAGGTGAATTGGACATTCAGGTCTTGGAGTCAGGGTCATGAGTCAAGGGAGTCGCGGCGTCTTCCTGCTGCAGGCGTTTGAGCAGGCGATAGACACTGCGGTAACCAGCAGCGATGCCACTGGCCGTGAAAATAATCAGCATCCAGGGTCCTGTGCCGAAGAAACGATCCAGAGAGCTGCCAAGCAGGAGTCCAACGATCACAGAGAGGCCCAATTCCAGGCCCATCGAACTAAACATCACCAAGCGGGGATTGAAGCGCGGCATGTTCGTCAGTCCTCATCCTTGCGGAATTTGAAGAAATACCACCAGGCACCAATACCAGCGATCACGGCCAGCACCAGGAAGTTCATCAGCGAAAAGATCAGTTTGCCCCCAACGAGGATGGCGGCAACTCCGATCAGTCCATACATGATGGGGTTGCCCTTCTTCTTTTTTTTCTTGGGCTGCTCCTGAGGAGGAAGTCGGGTCGTGGTGCCAGGTGGGGTTGGTTTTCCTCCAACCTGCTGGGTCAGGGTGTCGACTTCGCGGCGAAGCTTTTCCAAGTCCAGTTCATCATCCTGTCGGGCCATGGTCTCTTACTCAATGGGGATCAAGGGAAAGACGCAGGCGTTCCTGGGCCAGGATCTTGGCCAGGGCTTGGGCCTGATTGGAAAAGAGGTAGGTCACACCGCGGGAGAGTTCACGACAGAACGCTGGCCAGCTTCGAGGGTAGCCAGTGCCAACGATCTTTCCCTGCTCCAGGTGACGCTGCACCTCGGTGTCGGGCATCAACAAGTACTGTCCACCAATTCCACCAAAATCCTGACTACTCACTGCCTCACTGATTTCTGCCACGTTGAAGCCACCAACCAGCAGTACTGAAGCCTTGGGGAACGCAGACAATTTTGCATAGGTTGCAGGATCCAGTAGCAGGAAATGAAAGTGCTTTCCTGGCACAAGTCCTGCCAGAGTCTCTTGTAAGACCTCGAGTTGATGCTCCGGTTCCGGATAGTGTTCTTCCTTGATTTCAATCATTAGGTGCTTGTGTTGTCCCAAGCGCTGCACAACTTCGGAGAGGGTTGGGATCAACGGAAAGCGCTGCCGCAGCTCTGTCGAAGTCAGGTCTGCCAGCCGCTCAGAACTACCAAAAACTCGCTGCAGATCTGGATCGTGAAAGACCATCGGTACCAGGTCTTTGGTCCAGCGAATATCGAACTCTACCCCATGAATGTCCTCGAAGCGCAAGACTGCTGCCAGCGAGGCCATTGTGTTTTCAGGGACACGGGGATCATCGTGCAGACCTCGGTGGGCGAAGACGCGGCAGGCGTCCCACTGTGCTGGCGTCGGCTCGGATGGGGTTGTCCACGCGATCAGCCATTCAGCGAGATCGTGTAGACGATTTTCAACAACCAGCGGCAATTCCACAGCAATTCCAGCTAAAGTTTTTAAGGCGGCTGCCGATAGCAGAAGAAATTGATTATCCCTACAAGGAAGAGAAACTTATGTACCGCCGTTGTCGAAAGATCGCTGCCAGCCTGCTGTTGCTCGGATTTGCTGTCAGCTGCAGCAGCTATGATCGCTTCCCCATCGCTTCGTTCAGCACTCGTCTCCAGGATGGAGACCGCCACTTGGGTTGGAGCCTGAACTATTTCAACAGTTGGCGCCGGGAGCGTCAACCCCAATACCTGTTGCTGGCAGAAGATCACACTGTCAATGCGATTGATGCGTTCTCCCAGTTGGAGTCAGATACGTCACCACGCATCAACGAATACTATGTGGCCCGGGAGCGTCGAACTCGCGGATGTCGACTACTGGCGGAACTACAATTTGAAGCCATCAATCACGGTCAGGCCCTCCGTGGGATGACCCCATCCGGTTGTACCTACTGATTCAAAAGTCTCAGTAGGCTGCCCGTTCCATGCTGTTCCGCAGCCGCAGAGTGTCCTGGTAGAGTTGGTTCGCCATCTCCTTATCGCCTCGTCGGTGATGGAGGCGACCCAACTTGCTCAGTAGCCGCTCTTCTCCTTCTACATCTCCAATGGCCCGCTTGATTTCAAGATGGCTGTGACAGGTGCGCACCAGCCGGTCTTCATCCTTGGTTGCTTCCAGCGCCTGTTCCAACTTGTCATAGATCCGATCCATCTCATTTCGATCCAGTTGCTGTCGAGCGTAGTTCAGTAGATCCTGCAGTAGGGGAATCATGGTTTCCCAGGCCTGCTCTTGCTCTAGTCCTTCGACGACATCACGAACCATGTGGGCGAGATCTTCTCCCTCCAAGCCATCCTTCTGCCGACGTACCCCATCGAGATGGTGGGCTGCCTGCTGAATCTCTCCAAGTTCAATCAAGGCCTTTACGTACAGCTGCAGATCCTCGGCCTGAGGCGTTCTTTTCAACTCCTGAAGTAGCTGAAGGTGATTATCCAGGCTGACCTTGGCTTCCTGCCAGTTACGGGCACGAGCGAAAGAGCGAGCCATCTGCAGCAGGGCTTCGGCCTCGTCACGAGTTTCGTCTGGTGAAGCCAAGTGCCCCAGGGTTTTTCCCAGGCCTTCATCATAGAGATCTTCCTTGGCAGGAGTTGGGGCTTGTAGCTGATGTGGCAAAGGAATGTAGGCATCGGAGAAGAGATCTTCGGTGCTATCGGGAATCTCTGGCTGTTGGGAGAGACGTTGTTTAGAGAGGCTGTAAAGCGAACCGACATCTGAGTGACGTCGCAGGGTTTGAGCTCGTGGTCGTTCTGTCGCAGTGCTGTTGTTGCGACGTCGGATAGTGACTCGATCCTTGGGAGGCGGAGGCTGTTGCTCTGCGGTCGCAAGTGCCTGTTCAAATCCATCTGCATCCACAGGCTCTGGCTCGGATTGCACAGGTTTGTTCTTCAAACTAACAACTTCTGTGGGTTCGTCTTCTGGTGCAGGAGTAAAATTTCCTTGTTTGCGTTCGTTTTGCTCCAGGTTCTCGCGGAAACGCGCGAAGACAGAGCTGTCCAAGCCTGTAAAGGTTTCGGCACTTCCAGAAGATGTTGATTTCGGAGCCACCTTGGGCGACTCATTCGCGAAGGAGGCTGTTTGAGAAAAACTACTGGAGACAACCTCCATGTTGCGTCGCAGGATCCAGAGCAGCATCATGAGCAGGATCCAGAGAGCAGCGGCTGCAAGAGTCAATTCCATGGAATGCTGGGTGGCAACCATGATTGCAACGGCGGCGAGGGTAGTGATGATTAGGTAAGCCTTCATCGTTGCTCAGTTGAAAGGAACGGCGGATTTCAAGACAGTCTCGGGTTTATTCCATCCCGAAAGCCTGCAGGTAATGTTCATGGCGACTCCACTGCTTGAGTACTCGGACTTGTAGCGACAAATAGACTGATTGTCCCAGCAGTGTCTCAATACGTTGTCGGGCAGCGGTCCCGATTTTTTTCAATTGTTGGCCCTTGTGGCCGATGATGATCCCTTTTTGCGATTCACGCTCAACGATGATGTTGGCAACAATGTGCAACCGCTTGGGAGTTTCTTCAAAAGATTCCACCTGAACAGCCACAGAGTAGGGCAGTTCCTGTTGCAGGTGGCGGAAGAGCTGTTCGCGCACCAATTCTCCACAGAGGAACCGCTCCGAGGCGTCCGTCAGTTGGTCTTCCGCAAAGAAAAATGGATTTTCTGGCAGGCGCTTCAGCAGCAATTCCCAGAGACGTTCCAAGTTGTGCGACTTGAGCGCAGAGATCGGAATCAACTCTGCGAATTCTGCGAGTTGACGATAGCGTTCCAAGCTTTGCAGAATCGCCTCATAGGGAAGGCCGTCAATCTTGTTGATCGCCAGGATCGTGTTGCTGGCTCGACCTTGCAGGTGCTGTAGGACCAGTTGGTCTTCTGCAGGGACATCTTGTCCGGGGCGCAGAGGTTCAACAAGCATCAGGTTGAAATCGGTCTCCTGCAGTGTCTCAACAGCGTAACTCACCATCTTTTGGTTCATGACACGACTGGAGGTGTGGATGCCAGGAGTGTCGATGAAGATCAGTTGTGAGGAACCAATGGTGCGGATGCCCAGTAGTCGATTGCGTGTAGTCTGGGGTTTGTTTGCTGTGATCGCCAGTTTCTGTCCGATCAGGCGATTGAGCAGGGTGGACTTGCCTACGTTTGGACGGCCAATCAGGCCAATGAAGCCAGCACGGGTCAGGGAGTCCTGACCATCAGCCGAAGGGGCTGCAGGAGGAGCAAAGGTGATCATGCGCAGGAAACGAAAGTTGTTTCAGTGCAAAATTGTAAAAAAAGATGGGATTATAACGATCTGTTGCTGGGTTGCAAGGTCTTACTTCGGGATTTCTTCAGATAGAGGTTCCAAATGCCAGCGCCAGGCAATCAGTGCAGCGAAAATCGCCTGACGAATCAGACCGCCGCTGACCTGGTCAAACAGAAGGGTTGGTGGAACTTGTTGAAAGTAGACGAAGGCAGGGGTGAATTCCGCCACAACAAAGAGGAGTGAGGTGAGCACAATCCAGAGTTCCAGGGGTTGACGGGTCAGGGTCAGGCAGACAGGCAGGAGCACCAGCAGCAGCAACCAGCCCCGTAGTAGCAGGAAGACCAGCTTGACTTCGATAGAGGTTGGTGGGAGCAGCAGGAAGGACTGCAGTTGGGCCCACCAGGAAGACAGCTCCCAGTTGGCCTGAATCAGTGCTTGTGTAGCTAGGAAGAGAAGAACATAGACAGCTCCTAGCCAGAGCACTTCGAACAGTCGTTGCCGATCAAGGAGTCCTTGGCGCAGTCTGCGACCCAGCCGGTTCCAGTCAAGCAAGCGTTGTGCAGGAGGTAGCAGCCAGGGAGCGACCAGTGCTACCAACAGGGCAGCACCAAATTCTCCCAACAAGAGTCCTTGCGCCACTTCATCCATTGGGGTGCCCAGGACCATTCCCTCCAGCAGCTTTCCAGTGGGGCCAATGCCCAGCAGCAGCAGCAGGATGACTACGGTACCAACGCTACGGGTCCAGAAGATTGGTTTGACAACGGGACGCAGGGTGAAGCCGAGCAACACCCCTGCGAGAAAGAGCAGGTTGAAATCGAAGAGAGCAACTTGTTCCGGCAAAAATAAGAACAGTAGCCCCATCCGTGCCAAGGCATAGGCAGCTCCTAGAGCCGTCGGAGCAACGTACTTACCAAGACCAGATTCGTTCACACCCCCTCAGCGCCGCTTACCGCCCTGATGAACCTGAAACCTTGGCTTAGGCCGAGAGCGAGGCGCTTGCAGTGCCGGAAAGATTTCACTCCAGTAGACTCCAATCCCCCAGCCAAGAAAGGCCCCAACCACAGGAGTCAGGATTGGGTCTCCTCCTGGGATCCATGAATATCCCCAATAGCCGGCTGCTGTGCCCAGGACGGCACCAATGCGCACATAGTTATTCTGAAAGAGCAGGTAAACGATGGCCCAAATTCGTTGCATTGTTGTCTCAGTGCGGAGGGAGAACAGAGAAGTCGAGGACCTGGCCCTCGAGATTGAGATGAACTTTGAAGCGGATGGGTCGACAGCAGACCTCACAGTCTTCGATCGTGTCCAACTCTACCTCCGAAGGATCCAGCAGGATAGAGATACGTTGCCAACAATAGGGGCAATCGAAGAATTGTTCAATCATGAACGTGCCTGTTGTTGCTGATCGTAGCGCTTGCGTTGTTCTTCGTGAACCAGCACTTCATAGGCTTCACCAAGCAGTCGGGTCATTGATTCAGCTTGCTGACGAATCCAGTCGAATTCAGCATTTTGATGTCGATCTGGATGGTATTCTTTCAGCTTCTCGTGATAAGCCTTCCGAATTTCACTGACTGTTGCCTTTGGAGAAATGCCCAGGAGTTCGTAATAATTTTGCCCGACGGCAGAGGTTCGGGAAGAGCCAGACTGTTGCCGTTCCTGCTGCTTTGATTGTTGTTGCCGGCGTTGTTGCTCTTCTGCACGCTGGCTTGTGCGGGCCCGGACGTAGAAGCGCAGGCTGCGCAGGGTTTGCTGGATGAACAGGAGTTTTCCCGCCAGCTGTCGCAAGGGAGCCTGCTTTTCCAGTGCTTGTTGCTCGATCAGGTTGATCTCAGCTTCAAAGTCGACCAGCCGCATAGCGTGCTGACGTTCGGTGTCCTTGCGCTGCGCCAGCCGCAACAGCTCTCGGGTCTTCCGTAGGGTTTCCTGAAAATGTTGTTCATCCAGGGCTCGTTGTTCAGCGAACTTGCGTTGTTCTTCCGCTTGCGCCGCAGCTTGTGCTTCTGCGTAGGCTCTTGCACGAGCTTGCTGTCGTGGATCTTCCTGAGACATCCAGCCCGCGATACGTTCCCTGTATTTCCAACCAAACCAGCCTAGCAATCCGCCAACAAGCAACAGCAACAGCAGAACTGCCAGCAGAACCAGGCGTGCATTGGTTTGCTTGGCTTCAATTTCTTCGAGTAGTGACTGAACCTGTGAGTTGTTTGGATCTTGTTCAAGCGCCATCAGCAGAAAAGTTCGGGCACCTTCCCAGTTCTGGGAACGCATTTCCTGCTCAGCACTCTGAACCCGCAACTGTACTCGGATTTGTTGTTCAGCCAGAGCCAGTTGGCGTCGTGCTTCCGTGTAGAGTGGACTGTCCTTGGGGACCTGCTTGAATTGGGAAATGGCGGCATCGTACTCTCCGTTTTTGAGTAGCTGCTCTCCCTTGCCAAGTTGAATTTCCTGCTCTTGCTGCTGCATCCGTTCCCGCACAGCGAGGGCTTCTGCATTTTGAGGGTCGATACGTAGGATGTCCCCCAGCAGTCTTTCAGCTCGCAGCCAATCCTTTTCCCGTTCTGCATTGCGCAACTGCTCCACTTGCAATTCAAGCGAAGACGGTCCCGTGCTGGTTTCGGTTGCTTTTGAAGTTGCGAGGGCAACCGGAGTGTCCAGTTGGTTGCGATAGCGCCGAGCGGTTTCGTTGGCACCACGATCCTGCAATTGACGGATGTATTCTTCCGGGCTCTGGTGTTCCTTGGTCTCAAACAATTGAACGCTGTCATAATCTGCACTGGCCAGGTAAGCTCCGGTGGGACTCCGTGCAATGCTGCCGGCGCTGTAAAGCAACAGTTGTTGTTGTTCAGCGCCCTCTCGATTAAAGATGTGCGCCTTGGTGGTGTCTCCCTCTGTTGAGATGACTGCTAGTTGGTCACCCGGTAGCGGTAGCAATCGCTCTGGCTTGGACTGGTTGGAAAGTTCCAATTCAGGACGGTGCTCTTGCAGGCGAGACTCCGAGTTGCCCCAGAGCAGGTTACGTTCTTCGTCGATTGAAACTAGTTGTTGGTCTGTCGAGAAGTGGAAATCCACCGGAGGCAGCAAGTGGTAATCAAGCGGAGGCAACACCTGTTGGCGTTGAGAATCCACCAAACGAATTCCCGTTTGATTGGCATGGCTGACTGCAATGCGTTGCTCGTTGGGGCTGAAAGCAAAGTGTTTTAGAGGTTGATCAGTTTTTTCACCTGTCCAGAGTAAGCGCGAGGAGTAGGGTGGTTGTGTATCAAGTTCGTAGAGTTGTTGTCCCTCACTCCAGCGCAGCAGGTCTTTCTGTTGGCTAAAGTCGGCCTGTCCTATCGGTTGCTGAACGGTTCTCTCCCAGATGCGTTGTTGCAGAGCGGGCAATTCTGCATCACGACCGGGCAGATCATCGACTTGCCAGAGTTCGAGTCGCTTATCCCCACCCACGAACAGTTGCCGCCGAGTCGGATGAAAGCTAAGGTGAGTCAATTCATTGCTAGCAGAACGCAGGTTGCCTAGAATTCGACCACTACGTCGGTCACGGAATTCCACAACAGTGTCATCGCCATCTTGCATTCCCAAGGCAAGGATTGCTTCGTCGGCACTGATGGCCAATTGACGCACAGGACGCTCAGAGCGGATCTCTTGCTGCAGCTGTAGGAAATCCTGATTACCCAGAGCAAGTGTAGGCAGGATCAGTCCGAACAGTAAGGCCAGGGCGATCAGTAGACGTGATGGCGGCATGCGAGATCCATCAGGAATTGCGAAGCAGCTCGTCAAAGTAGTGAATTGTGTGACGGAGACCTTCCTTCAGAGGCACCGTGGGTTCCCAGTCAAGTTGCTCTCTGGCTAGCTGGATGTTTGGTCGGCGGCGACCAGGGTCATCTTCACGGGCAGGCTGATAAGTAATTTGGGAGCGAGAATTTGTCAATTCCACAACCTGTTCAGCTAACTCTCGAATCGTAAATTCGCCAGGATTGCCCAGATTGATGGGGCCAGGACAGTTCTCCTGCTGCATCATTCGCAGGATTCCTTCAATCAGGTCACTGACATAGCAGAAGGAGCGAGTCTGTTGTCCATCACCGTAGAGCACCAGCGGTTCGTTGCGCAAGGCGGCAACTATAAAGTTACTGACCACGCGCCCGTCTTCCGGATGCATGCGAGGGCCGTAGGTGTTGAAGATACGAATGATCCGAGTGTCCACTCCATTTTGACGACGATAGTCACTCATTAGAGTCTCAGCGACTCGTTTGCCTTCGTCGTAGCAACTGCGGGGACCAATAGGGTTGACGGACCCCCAGTAGTCTTCGGTTTGAGGATGAACCTCTGGATCTCCATAAATCTCCGAGGTGGATGCCTGTAGGATACGCGCCTTGACCCGCTTTGCCAGCCCGAGCATGTTGATCGCACCAAGAATGCTGGTCTTGATGGTTTTCACTGGATTGTACTGGTAGTGTACGGGTGAGGCTGGGCAGGCGAGGTTGAAGATCCAATCGACTTCCAACAGAATGGGTTCAACCACGTCATGGCGGATGAATTCGAAGTTCCGATTGTCCAGCAGATGAGCAATATTGCGCTTGTTGCCAGTGAAAAGATTGTCCAGAGCCAGCACGTCGTGGCCTTGCTGGATTAGTTGTTCGCAGAGGAAGGAACCAAGAAAGCCGGCACCGCCGGTGACTAAAACACGTTGAGACATGAAGTTAGATAATGGAGTGTCTTGGGAGATTTTGTGAAGGATCTACCAAAAAGTCCGAAAAGGTAACACAGTGCCGATCAAACTCCAAGTACTGCCGTAACCACTGGATTTTCATTGCACCTTAACCCTGCTTTTCGTACGCTTTAGTTTCTAGCAAATTTTATACTGCGATTTAATTCTCCCCCTTCTGATGGCTGAGGCGTCCGTGCCGACCGACCAGCTTCATTTCGACCACCTGCTTGCGGAACAAACCATGATAAACGAGGAAAAGCGCAAAGACCTGGAATCGGCAATGAGCCAGATCGAACGACAGTTCGGTAAGGGCTCCATCATGAAACTTGGAGACCAAGCTCTGAACCAGATTTCAGTGATTGGCTCTGGCAACCTGGGGTTGGACATTGCGCTGGGGGTGGGAGGCTATCCCCGGGGAAGGATTATTGAGATCTATGGACCCGAAGCATCAGGTAAGACGACCTTGGCACTCTGTGCAGTCGCAGAGGTGCAACGGGCTGGTGGTGTGGCTGCATTTATTGATGCAGAACACGCTCTTGATATCAGCAATGCACGACTGCTGGGAGTCAATGTGGAAGAAATGCTGGTGGCTCAACCCGACTACGGAGAACAGGCCCTGGAGATCGCTGAACAATTGGTCCGCGTGGGCAAGGTGGATATTGTCGTAGTAGATTCGGTGGCTGCTCTCGTTCCGAAGGGTGAACTGGATGGAGACATGGGTGATTCTCACATGGGGCTCCATGCCCGCCTGATGTCACAGGCCTTGCGTAAGCTGACGGGCTCGGTTTCAAAATCGCACACGATCTTCATTTTTATCAATCAATTGCGCTCCAAAATCGGAGTGATGTTTGGCAATCCAGAGACAACCACTGGAGGCAACGCGCTCAAATTCTATGCGAGTGTACGTTTGGACGTTCGCAGCACCACCAAGATCAAGCAGGGCGACGAAGTTCGTGGTCATCGGATCAAGGTCAAGGTTGTCAAAAATAAAGTAGCTCCTCCTTTCCGCAATACGGAAGTCGACCTCATCTATGGAGAGGGAATCTCCCACTTGGGTACGATTCTCGACTATGCGACAGAAGGCAACATTGTACAGAAGAGCGGAACGTGGTTCTCCTTCGATAAAGAACGCCTGGGGCAGGGTCGAGACAACGCAATTCGTTTTCTGGCAGAGCACACAGAGATTGCTCAGGTGATCGAGAATCGGGTTCGTCAGTTACACGGGTTACTTCCACCTGATGCAGAAACACCAGCAGAGGAGGAGGCAAAGGCTGCCAGTGACTGAGGTTTCTCCAAGGCAGTTTCTGCAGGGGCCCTGCCCATCTCTCGCTGTGTCGGAGCTGCCATTTCTCTCTCCTCTGCCTCTGTTCGATGTCCGTACCGCCGAAGAATACACCCAGGGACACATCCCTGGGGCTTTCAACCAACCGCTGTTTGATCATTTTGAACGATCTACGATCGGGACACTTTACAAGCAAGTCAGTCCGGAGTCCGCGATGGCTGCAGGGCTGCGCTATGTCGAGCCGCGTGTGCAGCAATTGGTGGAAAGTTTTCAGCCCTGGCAGAAACAACCACTGATCGTTTACTGTGCGCGTGGTGGAATGCGTTCCGCTTCTGTAGTGCGTCTGCTCAACAGCGAAGGTTTCAACGCACAACAACTGCGAGGTGGCTACAAACACTATCGCCAACATGTTCTGCAAGCCCTTGAACAGTGGTCGCCACCCCTGATCGTGCTGCACGGCCCCACCGGGGTAGGCAAGACGCTATTGTTGAAACAGCTGCCAGATCATCTGGACCTGGAAGACTTGGCACAGCACCGGAGTTCGTTGTTTGGTGGCATCCATCGGCATCCACGAACTCAGCGGCAATTTGAGGGACTATTGCACCAGGCAAAGCTCACTCTCCCAACAGATCGTTTATTTTTCATCGAAGGAGAGAGCCGTAAGGTCGGTCCGGTGTTCATCCCAACACCGCTGGCCAAGGCAATGCAGGAAGGTCAGAAAGTCCTGCTGCATGCTTCACTAGAAACACGAATCGATAGAACTCTGGCCGATTACCGTGTTGAAGATGAAGCAACGGTTGCAGAAGTTGACCAGATCTTGCAGTCCCTGCGCATGGCATTAGGTCGGCAGTTGGTGGATCATCTGCGTGACTGTTTGCGCCAAAATCGGTTGCGTGAGTTGGTAGCGATCTTATTGAACGACTACTATGACCCACGTTACTTCAATTCAATGAAAAATTATCACTACGCGGCTGAGTTCTCGGCAGAAAATCTGAATCAAACCGTAGACGATCTACGGAAATTTCGAGATGACGTCGCGGCAGCGTCCGGATGAACATGGCAGTTCTTGTACGCTGGCTCCGAGGAGCTATACTAGGGTGTGGATTCTGTTTGACCACTCTAAGCGCCTTGGCCACTCCTTCAGATCAAGTACAGACCCCTTACGGGTCTTTCCCGCTGGGTGAGATCTCTCCCTTCCAACAAGATCTTTCTTTGAACACACCCAAGCTGGGTCGTTCGGTCTCTCTTCCCCCATTGCCCGACTTCAGTCCACTCAGTCGAGAGCCCTTGCAGGTTAGCTTCTTCGATCAGATCGGTCGATATTTTGAGACCACGCTGGAGAGTTTCCAGAATGGTGACTTTGCACTGGCGCGAGATCGGTTCTACGAAATCATCGATAAGAAGCCCAACAGTCGTTGGGCCAAACCATCAGGATTCTGGTTGGGCTTGTCTAGGACTCAGCTCGGAGAATTCAAGGCTGCTGTAGATGACCTACAAGGTTGGCTACAAACTGATTCAGAACAAGTGCCCGGGTTGAGATCTGCAGCTTACCTAACATTGACTTGGCTGACGGCAAGGCGTGGGGATTGTGCGGAGAGCCAGGTGTGGTTGGATCGCCTACGAGATGTTGAACAGACCAGCAAAGAGTATCTGCGCGAAGGAACCCGCATCGAACTCTATTGCGCAGCCCAGACCAAGCCCGCCCAAGTCCCAGCGATTTTTACACAACTGCGTCAGGATCCTGGCAACGCACAAAATCTGGTTCGTTTCGTTGCAGAAGAAGCCTCCTATCAGTACGAACGGGCGAACTGCAGTCCCGTCCTACGATTACGAGAAGAGTATTTTGAAAAATACTATAATTATTCTGAAATAGAGGAACTTGCTGTCATGTCAGCCTGGTGTCGCTGGCAGCAGCAGGATTGGGAAACACTAGATCAAGAAGTTCAGGCCTTGGCGAAGCGGGGGTTACGCGATGAAGATCAGTTGTCTCTGCTCCAACTGGAGTTGGCCTTACGTAAACAGGATGAGAAGGAAGTTCGTCGAACCATGCGCGCTCTGCGTCAGCGAGAGCTACGTCGTGAAGGGGCCTATCGAGCGATGTGGCATGCTGCATCCTGGGGATGGTGGGAATTTTTGTTAGATTTTCCACTGCCTGTTGAAGAGTTTGCGCTACGCTCCAGGGTAGAGGAATTTCGCTTACTAAGAGCCCAGGCGCTTCAGGAAACGGGGAAGCCAGAGCAGGCCCGTCAAATCTTTGAGGAACTGCTGGTTTCCCCTGATTTGGCAATCTCTCTGAAGGGAGAGGTTATTTATCGCCTCGCCTATCTGGATTTGTCAGAAGGTCAGACAAAACGAGGTCTCGAACGCTGTCGGCAAGTGACTCAGGAGTTTGTAGAGTCAACTCGGTTGGGTGATTGCTACTTCTGGCAAGCAGCTCTGGAGGATCCAAAGCGCAATGAGAATCAGCGTCGTGCAATCGGCCTGACACTCCGGCAGGTTCCAGTAGAGGCAGGCCGTGAGGAAGAGAAAGCACTGATCCGTATCGGTTTGTCCATGCTGAACGAAGAGTGGCTGGAAGCCCAGAAAGAAGCGAAGACTCTGGTAGATGCGGAGCCACCATCACGCTACCAGGTTCGTGCCTGGCAGTGGTTGGTTGCGATTTATCGTGGCTTGGAGCTTCCAGAAGAGGCACTGAGAGAACTGGACGCGCTGCTCAAGGCTCATCCAGAGGCTTTGAACAAGGATCTATTGATTGAGCAGGTGCTGTTGCTACGGGATTTGAATCGTCGCGAAGAAGCTCTGCAAGTTTTGCTCAGCCATCCAGAAATCCTTGATCTGGAGATGCAGCAACTACAATTGAGCCTGTTGTGGGAGTTGGAGCTTTGGGAAGGCTTTCTGGAAAAAGCCCTGCAGATGCTGCCTCAGATGAAAGATCCCAAGGACCAGGCTGAGTTACATTTCCGGCGTGGCCAGGCATACGAACAGATCAAGGATCCACTGAAAGCCTTACCAGCGTATGAACGTTCACTGCAAAATGTTTTGAATCCAACTTGGGGGATTGAGGCCAAGCTGGCGATTTTGCGCCTGTACTACGGGTTGAAGGATGTGCGTTTTACAGAGCGTTCAGAAATTTATTTGGCGGACACTCGCTTCAAACTGGAACAAGAAGAGCAGATTCGGAATTGGTTGGTTGAGCGCTACGAGTACGTGGGAGAACCCACAAGAACAATTCCGCACCGGCAGGGCTTGATTCGATTATGGGAGGATCGGTTACGCAATAATCTTGAGCCGGATCAGGCTGCGCGTGAACAGCGGATGCTTCGCATTGGTAAGGAACATTTGAATCTTGGACGACTTGGTGCTTCAGGAGCCTGGGAACAAGCAGAGAGCTGGTCTGCTCAGTTGCGTCGCAGTGAAAATCCATTGATCCAGCGAGAAGCGCTATTGTTAGGTGGAGAAGCTGCGGCTGCATTGCAAGCTCATGAACGTTCGGTTGCTGCTTACCTGCAATTAACCTACTTCCATGCGGAAGGGCTGAACGAAAATCAAAAGTTCACAGCCTGGCAGCAAATGGGACTGAGCTACGAGGCCTTGGGACGGATCAATGACGCGAAGGCGATCTATAGTAAGATCAGCAATGAGCTAAGTGATCCGCAGATGAAGCAGGCTGCAGCCAATGCTCTGCAGCGATTGGAAGGTAAGTAGGAAAGGGTTGCATGGCTTTTGTGATTGTGGCGTTAGATGGCCCTACAGGAGTTGGCAAGAGTACGCTGGCGCGTCAATTGGCTGAACGCAATCAGTTGCTTTATGTCAACACCGGCTCAATGTTTCGTTGCTTGGCTTGGAAGTGGAACCGTCTGGACAAGCCAGAAAACGAGGAGGCATTGCAGGAGCTTGGTGAACAAACGCAGATTGTGCTGGAAGCAGATGGGCGGGTGTTTTGTGATAATGAGGAGATTGGCTCGGCGATTCGTACTGAGGAGGTTTCAGCACTAGCCTCTCAGGTGAGCCGATTTGTACCGATTCGGCAGGCACTCAAGTTTCAGCAGCGTCAGTTGGTGGAGCAAGCAAAAATTGGGGGTGTCTACCGAGGGGCTGTGCTAGAAGGACGCGACATTGGTACCGTGGTTTTGCCACAGGCCGATTGTAAGTTTTTCGTTGAAGCCAGTCCAGAGACTCGAGCCCGTCGACGCTTTACCGAATTGCAGGCCAAGGACCCCGGTGTTTGTTTCGAGGAGATCTTGGAGGCCTTGAAGCAACGAGATGAACAGGATCGCAATCGTAGCGAAGCACCTCTGCGTAAAGCAGCTGATGCGATCTTGGTGGATACCAGTAATTTGAATGTTGAGCAGGTGTTGTCTGTGCTGGAGCAGCACCTGCAACCTTTCCTTCTTACGGAGTCTTCATGAAAGCGGTGATTCTGGCAGCAAACTATAGCCCACGGTTGCTGCCGTTTACAGCGACTCGTGCCAAGCCAATGATTCGAATTGCAGGCCGCCCCATCCTGGAGAGTATTCTTGATGGGTTGCACAACGCTGGAGTTCATGAGGCCTTGGTCGTAGTGCACCATGAGCAGCAGGCTCTGCGAGATCATTTTGGGGATGGAAGCGACTTCGGAATGAGCCTCGAATACGTCGAGCAGCCGGAACTGCTAGGTATTGGTCATGCGCTCTCCTGCTGCGAACCCTACCTGAAGCGGCAGCCTTTTCTACTGGTCTATGGAGATGTGCTGGCGGATGGAAATCCTGTTCCCCAACTACTACGAGCTTTCGCTGAAACAGGCCGGGAGGTTGCGTTGGTAACCCTGCCTCGCAATTCTAACGAATACGGTAACGTCTACCTAGACAATGAGATGAAGATCCGCCGCTTCATTGAGAAGCCCCAGGGACGCATGCAAAGCAATTATGTCTTTGCCGGTGGATTTGTTCTACAGCCGAGAATCTTTGACCTACTGCGCCAGCATGATCAAAGTATTGAAGCGTGTTACCAATATCTGGTTCAAGGTGAGGGCTTGCAGGCAGATCTCTGGGAGGGTACCTGGATTGATGTGATCTACCCATGGCACATTTTGGAAGCGAACCAAATGATGATGAGTGCTTGGCGCACAGCGCACATTCACCAGAGCGCCAGATTGGCTGGGAACGTTCAGTTGGAAGGGGCGGTGGTGATCGAGCGAAATGTTGTGATTGAGAGTGGTGCAGTACTCAAGGGGCCGTGTTTCATTGGAGAAGGCTCTTACATTGGAAACAATTCGTTGGTACGAACCTTCAGCGCCATCGGCCCAAACTCAGTGGTCGGTTATGGCTCAGAGCTTAAGAACTGCGTACTTTTTGGAAAGTCTGACCTGGGACGACTTTCTTTCATTGGGGACAGCGTGATCGGGGAAGGAGTTTCGCTTGGTACAGCGCTGACCACGGTGAATCATTTTTCAGATGGAAAAAATATCGTGGTCTCTACTGCCAACGAACCTGTTGACTCGGGCTTGCCCAAACTTGGAGCATTCATCGGAGATGGGGTGCGCATTGGCGCCCGACAAACACTGGCGCCGGCAACAATAGTTCCAGCAGGTAGTTTCATCGAAGATAATATTTCCCTGCGTGGCTGGGTTCCTAACAATCAGAAGGGGGCCTGAAATGTGCGGAATCAGTGGAATGATCAACGCAAAGAATGTGGCCCATCCGCTCTATGCCTCAATTCGCAATCTAGAGTACCGAGGATATGATTCGTGTGGAATGGCACTACTGGACGCGGGCAAGATCCAGACTCGCAAGAACACCGGGGGGGTGGAAGAGGTTAATCAACGGGAACGTCTTACCCAACTCAGCGGGCGTCTTGGCATTGCCCATACGCGTTGGGCCACTCACGGAGTGGTCAGTCGGGAGAATGCCCACCCGCACCTCTCCACTAACGAGGCTTTTGCGGTTGTGCACAATGGTATTTTTTCAAACTATCAGGACTTGCGGGAGGAGCTGGAAGCAGAAGGAGTAACGTTCTGTACGCAGACGGATACCGAGGTGTTTGTACAACTGGTGGCCCGTCACTATGAACGATTACAAAATACTGAACGTGCATTTGTAGCGGCATTGGAACAAATGGAAGGCTCTTTTGCGATCGTGATGATTTCAGTGCATGAACCGGATCGGCTCTTCTGTGCGAAGCGCGATTCTCCTCTGATTTTAGGGTTGGGAGAAGGCAGCAACTACGTTGGTTCGGATATCAATGCTTTTCTGGAGTATACACGACGGGCGGTGATTCTGGATGATGACGAATATGTCATTCTGACGCAAGAGAGCTATCAGATTCGTAGTCTGCGTGATGGTCAGCAGGTCGAGAAAGACATACTGCATATTGACTGGGATGCAGAGACAACCCGCAAGGGTGGTTTTGCCCACTACATGCTCAAAGAAATCTTTGATGAACCTCAGACCCTGCGTCAGGCGCTAAAGATTCCAGATGAGGAGATTCGAAAACTAGCTCAGAAGTTTGTAGAAGCACCACAGGCCTATCTCGTTGGTGTGGGAACCACCTTCTATGTAGCACAGCTAGGGCAGTATTTTTTCTCACAACTGACAGGACGCTACTTCCCAGCCATCAGTTCCGACGAATTTATTGATATTGCTGGTGTACAGGCACAGGATTTGGTGCTGGCAATTTCTCAGTCCGGAGAAACCTACGATACCAAGATGGCGCTGAATTTTGCTCGCCAGCGTGGTGCCAAGACAGCAGCAATCGTTAATGTGATGGGGTCCTCGATTGGGATGCAGGTTGATCAGGTCATTATGCAGGGATCTGGACCAGAAATTTGTGTGGTCTCCACCAAGGCTGCGATGGCACAGACCCTGATTTTACTCCGAATCGCTGTGGAAACCGGTCGCCAACAAGGTAGTTTGGATGACCAGCAGATCGACTCTTTCCACGCTGCTGTGAATCGTCTGCCAGACTTGATTCAGGACACTCTGAACGAGCAATCTGGCTTTTTGCGAAACATTGCTCGCTCCACCAGTTGGGTCCCTAACTGGCTGTTTCTAGGATGTGGACAGTACTATCCGGTAGCGATGGAGTCTGCTTTGAAGATGAAGGAAATAACCTATCAGCATGCGGAAGGAATGCCGGCAGGATTCCTCAAACATGGCACTCTTTCAATGATTGAGAAGTCGGTTCATTCTCTGTTTTTTGTGCCACTCCCGGGGCAGCAGGACTTGCATCGACGGACACTGATTGCGATGGAAGAGATCCGAACTCGCGGTGGCACGTTAGCCGGTTTTGTTTTTGAAGGAGATCGACATGCCCGTGAGGTTCTCGACTACGCAGTCGAACTGCCTACAGTTCATCCTTGGTTGGCTCCTTTGCTCCAGATGACCATGGCTCAATTGCTTTCCTACTATGCAGCGCTTGATCTGGGGCGCAATATTGACAAGCCTCGCAATCTGGCCAAGTCAGTGACGGTTGGATGAACACCGAAAGTACTCCTCCTACATTTTCTCTCCTGGATTGGCTACAAGAACATGCTCCGGTGTTTAGTGAGGGTAGCCTCGTCCCAATTCTAGAAAAGTTTGGTTTGCCAGAAAACCAGCCGCTGTATCTGGCAAATCTGGAGCAAATGGATTGGGTTCGTGCTGCCTACAAGAGCTACCAGCGAGCGGGTGCAGATTTTTTCCGTACGAACACCGCTGGTGCCAACGTCCTTGAGCTAACTCAGCAAGGCATTGAAGATCGTGAGGAAGCTATCAATAACAACGGCATGGCCCTGCTCCGTGAAGCCTTGGGACGGGTTGTCAGTGCTGGTTTGTTACGACAGGCTGAGAGTCAGTCAGAGTTGGATGAACATTTGGCAGAGCGGGTCTATGGACCTCCAATCGTATATCTTTCAGATACAGGGGCAGATTTACTCTGGGCAGAAGGCTTTACCCGACTCAAGGAACTGCAGCAAGTCGCTCGCTTGGCACGGCGGAGCTTTCAGCGAGATTGTGCGCTGCATCTACGCTTACAACCTGATATTCGGTTGGGCGAGCGACTAGAGGGACTGCTCGAAATGGTTCAGTTGGGACGTACCATTGTCGGGTTGCATGCTTCCGCTCTGCAACCTGGCTTAGCCGAAGATGTCGAACAGTTGGTGGGTGAGTGTGGGGTGGTCAGTGTTGTGCTGGATGAGTTACCGCAGACGGAGCAGCGGCCAAGTTCCTGGTTTCAGCGTAAGGCGGAGCAGCTACTTGAGCAGGAAGTAGCAATCTTTGGATTGGGGGCAAACACCACCCCGGAGCATTTGCGCTGGTTGCGTGATTTCCGGGATGGAAGTGAATCGACCTAAGAGGTTGCGCTCTTCAGTGATTCCAGAATCTGTTTGACGTTGGCCCGAACGGTCTTGATGTCCAGGTCCCCGCCATCCTGAAAGTAAGGGTGTTCACTGGGCTCCATACCAATCCGCGTCATGACCTTGGTAATGAAGGCGCGTTCTTCATCTTCAAACACTCCATCAGCACCAGCTACCAGAGCGAGAGTGTCCACCAGGGCACTTTTGGCTTCATCAGACTGAATTTCCTCCAATAACGCCCCAATTGAGGTCTTGGCTTTCATCGCGGCCTGCTCTTCCTTCGTGACCCCGATCGCCTTGAACAGGGTCATCAATACTTTTTTCTCCGAATCCGCAACATCTCCGTCAGAGCGGGCGAGATGGCTGACGATGGAGATGATGTCCAGATATTCTTGACGATTGACGCTCATTTGACCTCACTGTCTGTAGGAAAATTCTTAGATGGAGGGAAATGTTTATATCGAATTTTAATTGTGTCGTAAAGCAGGAATTCCGCCAACAGGAGTGGAATGTCTCTGGATGAGCGCTATCATCCTGACTGGCCAGTGATGTCAAGGTGGGTTCGTCAAGAGTTTGGCAATCGCTGCGCACGCTGCAAATTATCTGGCGATGAGGACGATATTGCTCTCCAGGTTCATCATATTGACGAGAATCCAGGCAATAATGCCTTGGAAAATTTAATTCCTCTTTGCAGTCGTTGTCATTTACAGATTGAAAAGGAGGCTCGTCAGCACGCACCCTACCAGCATCAGCAGACAGAACTGTTTGAAGATTCTTCTTATTCTAAGGCTCTAGGTGAGCTTCGCAGCAAAGCTCTTGCTCAACAATCTCAACAAAACACAAAGACCTCTGAGGACTTCGAACAAGAGGAGTGGGAGTGGGAGCAGGAAAATCATTGAAAACACCTCGAAAGTTTGGTGGTTACTTTGGGTCCTGGAGTTCCACATTACTCACGCTCTTCTTGCTGATAAGTGCAGGTGGAGTCTGGTGGTGGCAACAGCATTCCAAAGATGAGGAGTATGATCTTTCACGAATTGGTAGCGGACGACCAGTTGTAGTCCAGGTGCATGATCCGACATGTGTTGCTTGTCGCCAACTCCAACGCACAGTTGCGAATTTGCAGGGGGAGTTTCGGGCGGACATGGATTTTTTGATTGCAGATCTGAGTCGTCCAGAGGGTCAGGCTTTTGCGAATCAGCAGGAAGTTGGGAGCACTACCCTGATCTTTTTCACACAGGATGGGCAACGCTTGGGGGTGCTGGAAGGTCTACAGGAACCAGAATTTTTACGAAAGGTGTTCGGCGAACTACGTCCTTCAAATTAGATCGAGCAACAATGTCATGGCGATGGAAGGAGGAATGACAAGGAGAGAATATCCAACCCAGCGCAGAACAGGCTGAGATAGCCGAGAGAACAGAAAGCCCAGGATCATTGGTAGAATCACCAGCAGCAGAATGATTCGCAGCATTTTTAAGAGAGAGATCGGGTCAGCAGAGATTGGATTTCCTGATCCAGTTGCTCTGCACGGAAGGGTTTGTTTAGGGTACTTTGGATCCCTATCGCCAGTGCCTGTGTCGCAAATTTTTCGGTAGGAACACCAGAGATCAGCAGAACAGGAATCTTAGCCAGGACAGGATCCTGCTGCATTGCTTGGAAGAGGCCGATGCCGTCCATTTCTGGCATGTGATAGTCAGTGATAACTAGATCAACAGGTCGGGTTCGCAACAGGTGCAGAGCGTCCACGCCATCAGCAGCCATGCAGAGGTTTTGATAGCCAAGCTGTTGCAGCATTCTTTCAAGAATGGTTCGGATGAACTCGTAGTCATCCACTAGGAGGATAGAGGCATCGTAGTGCATACGGTGCTTAGAAGACGGGTGCTGCCGGAGCAACACCCGGTGGAGGGATTAAACGAACTTGAAGATGGCCCCAAGATCTTCTTGGATCTGGCGAGTAGCATCCCAATGGTCCTTGCCCTTTTGCAGGAAGGCCTCTTTGGTACTCTTGCCCATCTCTTCCTCGAAGACTTTGCGGAAGCTCTTCGAAGCAAGATAGTCCGTTTGGATCACATAGCGCACACCAGCTTCGTAAAGTTCCAGTGCTTCGTCATGAGAGGAAGTGGTTGCAACGAATGGCGTGTCTGGAGCATGCTCAGCCAAGTAGGCTGCGATGCCCAACTCCATTTCCTGTCCTTCAACAAGACAAGAAACGACAACCTTCGCCTTTTCAAAAGCAAACTGCTTCCAGACATCTGGATCTTCCATATCGGCATAAAGTGGGACAATATTCGAATCCTCTTTTTTGCGGAAGAACTCGGTGATCTCCGGATCCAGGTCCATCAGTAGAACCTTCTCGCCTTTCTCTGCGTAGTGCCCTGCGATTTCAGCGGCTAACTCATTGTAAGAGAGAACCACTACGTGATTTTCCAGCGCAAAATCTCCTTCCAGTTCATAGGTGGAGCTTCGCTTGTCAATGAAGCGCAATGAGCCACGCAACATGTTGTAGAGAGTGCCCAGATAGAGGTGACTGATCGCCGCAAAGAACATTGAGAACAAGACAGTCAAGGTGACTAGGGCGAAAACATAGTCACTGAACAAGCCAGTTTCACGACAGATCAACGCGATGATCAATGAGAATTCCGAGCAGTGGTTGATTGTACCACCCAGCAAAAATGCGGGGCGTCCTTTTAGGCGAGTGGCCCAACCGGTGATCAACATGGCGACTGGTTTGAGGACCAATACAATGACTGCAAGCACGATTGCCAAGCCAAAGGCACCACCTATTGCTCCGGATTCCAGCGTGACCATACGGAAGCCCAAGGTGAGGAAGAAGAGAATCACCCCAAAAGTCTTCAGTGGGTTGACCTTGTCCTCAATTTCCAATTTCTGGGGGATGATTCCGAGGAAGACACCGGCGAAGAAAGCGCCACCTTCCTGGGAGAAGCCCAATGTGTCGCACACAGCCGCTACCCCCATACAGTAGCCCAGCGCGGTGACGAACATCAGTTCTGGCGACTCACTGAGGAATTTGAAAACCTTCTCCAGAACGTAGCGGGATAGCGAAGACAAGACCGCCATCAGAACCAGCATCTTGATGAACGCCATCCCCATTCCCGTAATACCCCCAGCATCGCGCATCTGGCCTTCCAGCAGGACAATAGCAACCACAGCGACCAAGTCCTGCAGTAGCATGATCCCACCAGCCAACTGACCGTGCAGCGATCCTTCCGAGCCGGAATAGCTCAGAGCGCTCTGGGCTACTAGAGTTGACGAGAGGGAGAGACAAATGGCAACGAAGAAGAGGCCTTCGGTGCCAATGCCATCGATAATGCCAGCCGCTAGTAGAAGCATGACAATCATTACAACCACCAACTGGCCAATGCCGTTGTAGAGTACCAGTTTACTGCGGTTCGTGATCTCTCGCAGGTTGACGCTCATTCCGGCCATGAATAGTAGCAGGACGATGCCAATTTCAGCGAAGCCTTCAATCAGAGGACCATTGGCGATTGCCATGGCTGCTTCGCTACCAGCGACCAAACCACCCACAGCGCCAGCCACTACGAAAGCAAGTAGAATAGGCTGGTTGAAGCGAGTCAGGACCATCGAAATCAGCATTGCGCTACCAAGCAGCAAGCCGAGTGACATGATCAAGGCTCCACCACCCGCCGCGTAGGCAGGCGTGGCCATCACGAAGAGTGTGATGAATAGCACCCCCAGGGAAGTGCGTAGTTTTTGACAAAGATTCATAGTCATTCTCTCTGCTAGAGGGGTAGAAGAAATCAGACCAAACTGAAAATACTGCCCATACCTTCTTGGATCTGCTTGGTTTGTTCAAAATGCTCTTTTCCAACTTCTCGGAAGGCATCTTTTGGATCCTTGTCCATTTCCTGAGCAAACAGGTCTCGGAAGCTTTTAGAAGCCAGGTATTCAGTTTGGATAGCGTAACGTACACCTGCCTCATACAACTCGAGTGCTTCTTCGTGTGAGCTGGTCGCTGCCAGGAAGGGCACATGGTCGCTTTTCTCGTGCAGGTAATGGCAGATACCGATCTCGGCTTCTTGCCCCTCGTCCAGACAGGAAATCACAATGCGAGCTTTCTCGAATGCGAAATGCTCCCAAACATCGGGATCCTGCATGTCTGCGTACTTGGCTACAATATTGGAGTTAGAGTGGTTCTTCTTGAAGTAGTCGGTGATGTCTGGATCAAGATCCAACAGCAGAACCTTCTGATTGTTTTGACTGTAGAAGTCAGCAATCTCCATCGAGAGTTCATTGAAGGAGAGAATGACAACATGATCTTCCATCTCCAATTCTTCATGTTCCTCCTCTTCTTCCATACTACGCTTGTCCATGAAAAGTAAGCGACTACGGGCAGCCTGATACATTGGATCCAGGAACTGGTGCCCAAGTGAGGAGAGGAAGAAGGTTAGCAACACTACCAGTGTGACGATGATAAATAGTTCATCATTGAAGATGCCGAACTGACGACAAAGGACAGCAAGCATCAAGGAGAATTCAGAGCTTTGATTGATAATAGCTCCAATCATGAAGGCCGCTCTTCCCTTCATCTTAGCCATGTAGCCCAAGAAGAGCATGAGTGGCACTGTCAAGATGACTAGGTACAGGGTCAATACAACACCTGTGGAGAGTCCACCAACGATGGCTGCACCGTCAAGGAAAGGTAGGTCGAAGCCGAGGGCAATGAAGAAGAGGATTACCCCGAAAGCCTTTAGAGGTTCTACTTTGTCTTCAATCTCGTGGCGGTAGGGTAGTGCTGCCAGTGTGGCACCGGCGAAGAAGGCACCGATTCCGGAGGAGAAGCTGACAACCTCACAAAGGCCGCCAACGCCCATTCCATAACCCAAAGCTCCAATGAAGAGCAACTCGGAAGAGCGGGCCAAGTACTTGAACATTGCGTTGAGTACGTACTTGGTGAAGAAGTAGAGAATCACGATCAGGATGGCCATCTTCACAAAGATCATTGCGACTTCAAGACCCAAGGAACCACCACCTTCACGGCTTGGATCTAAGCTCAACAGAATTGCTAGGGCCACAACTGCAACCACGTCTTGAAGCACCATTAAACCCAGCGCAATCTGACCATGCAGGGTTTCCATCTGTCCAGTTTTCTTCAGCGTCCCAATTACCAGAATAGTTGAAGAGAGTGTCAAACAGAGACCAAAGTAAATCAGGGTGGCAAACCAACCATCACCGAAGGTGTCCGCGCCAATCCCAATGTAGGCAATCCCAAGTCCCATACTCACAACCAGGAGGATGGTGATCTGTCCAGCACCATTGATCAGTACCAACTGCCAGCGCTTGATCATGCCCTTGATATCGACCTCCATCCCTGCCATGAAGAGCAGCAGGATGATTCCAATATCGATGAAGGCGCTCATTAGCTCCTTGGAGATCAGTTCATCTCCAGCACCAATGGACTTGGCATAGAATCCACCGATGGCCCCCACACCGATAAAGGCGAGTAGGCTTGACTGCTTGACATAGCTCAACAGAATGGCGAGTACGGTTGCTCCTAAGAGCATCATTCCCAGAGGTACTACCAGGCTGCCCGGCCCGGAGCTTTCTCCACTGCCAGCAGCCCATGTGATTGCCGGCAGGGCAATCATCACAAGGGCGGCCAGGGTCCGCGTGAATCCTCTTTCCAGCATGCGAATCTCCAGCGAAAGGTTGATGGTTTGCAAAATTCTACAACGGGCCACACTATACTGATAAGTTTCTGGTCCATTCAAGTTTTCTTACAGATAAATCAATAATTTTTTCTGATAGCACGCCAGTGATGACAAATAAAACGATAGAAACATCTCAAAATATCCTGAATTCAGCACGGGGTTTTCTGAGAATTGAGCAGGATGGTCTGCGCGCTTTGGAAGCTCAGTTGGATGAACATTTTGTTGCAGCAGTCGAGTGGCTGCTGGCCTGTCGAGGGAAGGTCGTTGTGACTGGCATGGGCAAAAGTGGCCATATCGGAAGGAAGTTATCGGCCACGCTATCGAGTACAGGAACTCCCTCTCTGTTTTTGCATCCTGGGGAAGGGGTTCACGGAGATCTGGGAGTAGTAGCTCGTCAGGATGTAGTAATTTTGCTGAGCAACAGCGGTACGACCGAGGAGATGCTTCAGCTACTTCCCTCCTTGCGATCGATTGGTTGTCAAACAGTTTCAATCACTCGTGATCCAGAATCACCCTTGGCAACACAGACGGCTTTGCACATCAGTTGTCAGGTGCCGAAAGAAGCTTGTCCCTTATCCCTAGCCCCAACTACGAGCACAACAGCGCTGTTGGCCCTGGGGGATGCCCTTGCTCTGTGTGTGATGGAACGAAGACGATTCACTCCAGAACAATTCGCACTTTATCACCCACAGGGTGCGCTGGGTCGTCGTCTGCTGACTCGAGTAGAGGACGTCATGCTTCCCAAGGATCGCCTACCTTTGGTGGCTCCAGATCTCTCCTTGCGTCAGGGGGTGGTTGAATTGGCTCACAAGCGCTTAGGGTTGTTGATCATTGTGGATGAAGACCAAAACTTGTTGGGAGTCTTCAGCAATGGAGACCTCTCGCGATTGCTGGAAGATCCAACACACGATCCAAGTGTAGATTGGCCTCGGCCTGTTGCTGACTGGATGCGCACAGATCCTCTGACAGTTGCCCATGATAGCATGGCCTTGGCCGCCAAGGAATTGATGCAGGAAAACTCCGTTTTGACGCTAGTGGTCACCGATTCGGAAAACCGTGTTTGTGGGGCTGTACAACTCTACGATATTCTCCGTGCGGGCATTTGATTCTCCTGCTTTCGATTAGACAGATTGTGAAGTTTACTGTTAGCATGGAGCACTAAATTTTTGTCTAGCCTACCAATCCGTCTTCACAAAGGAGTCTGTCATGTCCCAGGCCGTGGTAGCGATTGCCGGTGCCACCGGCTTCGTCGGAACCGCAATCCGCAATAGTCTGCTTGAACAGTTCACCGTTCGAGGATTGACACGATCCGCCTACAAACTCTCCCATCCTGATCCGAATGATCCCGTGCAGTGGGTCCATTGCAACGCCTATTCGGCTTCCTCTGTCGAGCAGGCCCTGAAGGGGGCGGATTATCTGGTCTACTTAATTCACTCGATGGTGCCCTCCTCTCGGCTGACCCAGGCCTCCTTTCAGGACTTGGATTTGCTCTTGGCAGACAACTTTGCCCAGGGAGCCAAGGCTGCTGGACTGAAACAGATTCTCTATGTGGGGGGCTTGATGCCAGATGATGAGAGTGAAGAGGCATCAAAGCATCTTTCCAGTCGCTATGAAGTCGAGCAGGTTCTCCAGGCCTCTGGAGTACCGGTCACCACACTGCGCTGTGGAGTGATCGTGGGGCCAGGAGGCTCTTCTTTGCGGATTCTGATCAATCTTGTGCGCAGGTTACCCATAATGGGATTGCCAACCTGGACCTGGTCTCAAACCCAGCCAGTTGCGATTCAGGATGTATTGAAGGCAGTCAAACTGTGTTTAGGAGAGCAAGAGAAGTACTCGGGGTCTTTCGATATTGGTGGTCCTGATCTGATGACCTACAAAGACATGATGCAGATCACTGCTGAAGAGATGGGAAAAAATCGTTGGATGTTTCCATTCCCCTTTGTGACTTTGGGAATCTCCAAGCGCTGGGTTTCCACTATCAGCAACAGTTCACAGGCGCTGGTCAGTCCACTAGTCGACAGTCTGCGTCACGATCTGCGAGCTAAGCCGAATCCATTGCAGGATCAGCTCGTCAGTTCTGCGGTAACGTTTCGGGAATCGGTATCGGCTTCGATGGACGAGCATGGCTTTCCGCTACAAAATCCACGTCAGGAATTGAAGCGAGAGGACCAGCAGATGATCCGTGAACAGCGTCGAGTGCGCTCCGTTCAGCGACTGCCATTACCTCCAGGCAGAGATGCCCGTTGGGCGTTGGAGGAATATGTGCGCTGGCTGCCTCAATTCCTAAAACCATTTCTCCGCTGTGATGTTTTGGAGGACGGGAGGGTGCTCTTCTGTTTGCGGTTTCTCTCAACTCCACTACTGGATTTGCGTTTGCGTCAAGGTGGTGATGAGCATCGTAAGGTGCTTGACATCATTGGAGGATTGCTCGCTGATACCCAAGAAAGTCAGGAAGGACGTCTGGAGTTTAGAGAGGTATTTGATGGAAAGTATGTGATTGCCGCAATTCACGACTTTTGCCCAAGCCTGCCATGGTATATCTATAACGCAACGCAAGCGGTCGCACATCTGTTCGTGATGAACGCTTTCGGACGGCATCTGGCGAGAATATGTGAGGCTCCAGCAGTTGCTGTGGCCAACGTTGAGCCATCTGCAGAGTGATGATCTGTCTTTTTTCAGACAGGAGTTGTTTCTTGTTCCTGCAAGGCTGAAAGAACGGCTTGCCCCATCACGGTATCTGCCAGGGATCGCGTCAAATCCCCAAGTCGATCCATTTCTGATTTAAGTACCTGAGGATCCTGTCCTTGCATCCGCTGACGTACAATCTCCATTTGCTGGCGAATTGCAGTGCAGTCTGTTGGAGGCAGTGCTTTTTCTGCAATAGCCCAGTGCATCTCAATCCCCTGTAGAACCCGCTCTGCAGTTTGGCGAAATTCGATCAACTGACGAGCGTTGAAGTCTTCAATCGCATGCTCATAAGATGCTTCCAGCAAGTCATCGATCTCTTGCTGGGTGAGTCCGTGGAAAGGGATCACTTCAATAGAGGCGTCGGTCTGGCTACGTTTTTCCAGGGCAGAAACACTCAGGATTCCGTTGGCGTCTACCCGGAAAGTGACTTCAACCAAAGGTAACCCCGCTTTCATTGCGGGAATGCCCCTCAATTTGAAGCGCCCGAGGCAACGACAATCACGAACTAGTTCTCTCTCGCCCTGGTAGATATTGATCTCAATCGCAGTCTGGTTGTCAACGTGGGTCGTGTAGAGATCCTTGGCTTCCGTTGGCACGGTCGTGTTAGCCGTGATTAATTTGCTGAAGGTTCCCCCAACCGTTTCGATGCCCAACGCCAGAGGGATCACATCCAGCAGTAGGAAATCTCTTCTTCCGCCTGCGAGTAAGTGCCCCTGGATGCCTGCTCCCAGTGCAACTACCTTGTAGGGATCAATTGCCACTTGTGGGGCTCGGCCAAAAAACTGTTGTACCTGCCGACGTACTTCTGGGACCACCGTGGAACCACCGACCAAAACCACCTCATCCAGGTCTTCAACCTTCCATCCTGCCTGATCCAAAGCTTGCTGACAGCGTTGTAGTGTTCGTTGGATCACGGGTGCCAAGAGTGGTTGAAGTTCGGCCGTTGTGAATGAACCCTGATGAGACCAGGATTGATCTTCAATTGAAATAGTATACTCTATTTCATTGCTCTGGCTCAGGCCGATTTTGATTGTCTCCGCAGTTTGACGTAAAACTTGGCGAGCCAGGGGAGAATGAAGCTCTGTATTTTCAAATTCCTGCTGAATCCGAAGCGTAAGTTCACCAACGATAGCTTGGTCAAAATCATCTCCTCCCAGACGAGTATCGCCATTGGTAGCAACCACTTTGAAGATTTTTCCGGTCAATTGCAGCAGTGAGATGTCAAAGGTGCCACCACCTAGATCATAGACAGCAATTTTTCCATCCTTTCGCTCATCCAAGCCATAGGCAATCGCTGCCGCAGTGGGTTCATTGAGAATCCGCACAGCGTCCAGTCCGGCAAGGCGAGCTGCATCTCTAGTAGCTTGTCGTTGAACATCGTCAAAGTAGGCTGGAACGGTGATCACCGCTTTCTGCAGAGTCTCGCCAAGGATTGTTTCAGCTCGATACTTGACTGCCTTGAGAATCTTAGCAGAAATTTCCTGTGGTGTGAAAGCTTGTTCGTCTAGACAGATCAGAACCTGTCCACGTTCGCCAGACCGTAGTTGGTAGGGAAGTTGAGCCTGTTCTTCAGCAGGAATTTCTTCAAGACTACGTCCCATCAAGCGCTTGATCGAGTGCAATGTTTGCGTAGGATTTTGTAGACTCCTGACCAGCGCCTCTTGGCCCACAAGCCATTTTCCCTCACGCATCGTCAGTACAGAGGGGATGATTGGAGTCTGTCCAGGTTCAGCAATAACCTCCGGTCCTGCTTGATCAAAGACGGTTGCGGCAAGACTGTTGGTCGTGCCTAGGTCTATGCCGATGATACGTTCTGTCATAGATCTGTTTCTGAAGATGTGGATGAACAGCGTTCCAGCAGTCGTAGTAGGTAACGCTCAGCATTCAGCTGTTGCTGGATTTGTTTGCAGAACGTGGTGTCAGGTGTATTTTCTTTCAGTTCTATCAGTTGCTGTTGATAGTTGTATCGCAGGTCATTCAGACGCTGCAGAAAATCTGCGCGTTTCGTTGCCAGTGCTTGTTGATCTTTGGCTTCCAGCAATTCCTCCAGTTCTTCTTGCAAGGCAAACATCTCCTGCAAAAATCCAGTCGGCAGGTCACGCTCATGAGTAGGTGTCTTTGCTTTCCAAACCTCTATGAGGTACTGGGCGCGTGCTGTTGGGTCTTGTAAGGTCTGCCATGCCTGATTGAGCCGAGCAGACAAGCCCTCACTGAGTCGACGCTCGGCAGCTGGTGCTGTCGCGAAGAAATCGGGGTGCAACTCGGTAGCAAGCTCGTGATAACTCTGTTCCAAAGAGTTTAAGTCTACATCATAGCGCGGTGGTAGACCGAAAACCGAAAAATCATCAGCCTGTAAGCCGCTGGACTGTAGCTGCTGGCAGGCACCACACCAAAGCGCGCTCTGCAAAGGTTTTTGACAGTGAGAACAAAGGAGCATGGAGGGGATCAGGGAAGAGAGCTGGTGTGGATGAGGAGACTCCTCGGTGAGTCTCCTTCAGATACAATCAGGCAGAAGCAGTAGGTTCTGAGGAGGTCTCTTGTCGCTTGCGATAATCCTGAATAGCAGCCTTGATGGCATCTTCGGCCAGTACAGAACAGTGGATTTTGACAGGAGGTAGGGAGAGTTCTTCCACGATCTCGGTGTTCTGAATCGCTAGTGCTTCATCCAATGTTTTGCCCTTGACCCATTCAGTAGCCAGGCTGGAACTGGCAATTGCAGAACCGCAGCCGAAGGTCTTGAATTTCGCATCGACAATCTTTTCGTTTTCCACCTTGATCTGCAGTTTCATCACATCTCCACACTCAGGTGCCCCGACCAATCCAGTACCAACCTGGTCGTCACTCTTCTCGAAACTACCGACGTTGCGTGGTTCATTGTAGTGGTCAATTACTTTTTCACTGTATGCCATCTTGAATCTCCTTGTTAAGTGGGAAGGCTAGTTGAGAAAATTTATGGGCTCGTTGTCCATTTTGATCAATGTGGTGTCCAGTTGACGGTCGAGAGGTCAATACCTTCCTGAACCATTTCGTAAAGTGGGGACATGTCTCGTAGCCGCTTGACAGCAAAGATCATTTTGTCTGCTGTGTAGTCGATCTCTTCTTCGGTGGTGAAGCGGCCCACTCCAAAGCGAATGGAAGAGTGTGCTAGGTCATCTCCCACCCCAAGCGCTCTGAGCACATAGGAGGGTTCAAGGCTAGCGGAGGTACAGGCTGAACCAGAGGAAACAGCAATATCACTGATTCCCATGATCAGGCTCTCGCCTTCAACGTAGCCAAAACTGACATTGAGATTGTTGGGCAATCGCTGGGTTGGGTGCCCATTGAGCTTGATGTGATCCAGTTCGGCTTGCAGTCGCTGATGTAAACGCTCCCGCAGAGCGGTCTGTCGTTCTGCTTCAGATTCCATTTCATCGCGGCAGAGTTCAAGGGCTTTGGCAAAACCAACAATGCCGGGTACGTTCAGAGTGCCAGAGCGCATCCCACGTTCGTGTCCACCACCGAACATGATGGGAGACAAGCGCACTCGTGGTCTCTTGCGGCGAACATAGAGTGCACCTACACCCTTAGGGCCGTACATCTTATGGGCAGTGAAGGAAAGCAGGTCGATATTCATCTGCTCGACGTCTAATGGAATCTTCCCAACAGCCTGGGTAGCGTCTGTGTGGAAGAGTACTCCGTGCTTTCGAGTGATCTTGCCAATTTCTTCCAGAGGATTGAGCGTGCCGATTTCGTTGTTGCCAGCCATCAAGGACACCAAAATCGTGTCGGGGCGAATTGACTTTTCCAGTTGCTCTAGGGAAATGCAGCCATCATCATCGACGTCCAGGAAGGTCACATCATAACCGCGCTGTTCCAACGCTTGGCAGGGATCAATCACAGCTTTATGCTCAATAGGGCTGGTGATGATGTGTCGGCCTTTCTCCTTGTAGAAATCTGCTACACCTAGAATAGCCAGATTGTTTGATTCTGTCGCACCACTGGTAAGCACGATTTCTCGACCGCCACCTCCAATGGTTTCACCAAGTAGATCACGTGCTTTCTCTACTGCTTGTTCAGCTTCCCAACCAAATTGGTGGTTCCGGCTCGCTGCGTTGCCATACGTTTGAGTGAAATATGGCATCATGGCTTCTACTACACGTGGATCAGTAGGAGCCGTAGCATTGTAATCAAGATAGATGGGGAATTTCATGAGTCCTTCTTATTATCAAACAGGTTGCAGTTCATGATGCTGGATCAAGTTTTCCAAAGTGACTGACTCCATAAACTCATACAAGCGTCCATGCAGTGCTTGCAAAGGAGTCTGGGTTGGACAGGTGGCAGAGACTCGGCATTCTGAGGCTTCGTGGGCACACTCGACAAAATTGAAGGGACCATCAATAACCCGAACAATTTCTGCGAGAGAAATTTGGTCAGTTTGACGCTGTAGCACGTAGCCGCCTTGTACCCCACGTGTACTTTCTACCAGTTGTGATGCCGCTAGCTGCTTCAGTATATTGGCAATCATTGGTTGCGGTAGGTGATAGTGAGAAGACATCTCTTGGGCGCTAATCGGCCCAGAGGCTTCACCTAGATGGCTGAGCAGTATGATGGCGTAGTCTACTTTCTTCGAGAGTCGAAGCATGGGGTATCCAAAAAATTAATTTTTTTCAAAATAGCACTGGCTCAGTACGCTTTTCAAGTAGTAATTCGTATTGATCTGGTGCGAATTACTGGAAAAGGCCACCTGGCAGCCAAATGTTTCACGTGGAACACTAGGCCAAATAAGGAAGAATTAGTGAGATGTTTCACGTGAAACATCTCCTAAGAAATTCAGACTGTTTTTTCGAATTCAGCGGTTAGAAATCAGGAAGTAGCGATTTTGGCTGCACCGGCGTAGTCAGCAAAATGAGCCCGAAACTGCATTTGATGCAGTTGTTCGTAACGGCCACCCAGAGCAAGTAATTCATCGTGAGAGCCCATTTCAATGATCTCGCCTTTCTCCATCACACAAATCCGATGGGCATGCCGGATGGTTGAGAGGCGATGAGCAATCACGATTGTAGTCCGATTCTGCATCAGGCGTTCGATAGCCTGCTGGACCTCAATTTCTGATTCAGAATCCAAAGCCGAAGTAGCCTCATCAAGAATCAGAATAGGAGCATCTTTGACCAAGGCACGGGCAATCGAGAGACGCTGGCGCTGTCCTCCTGACAGCTTGACGCCCTTTTCTCCGATTAAGGTGTCGTAGCCTTTAGGTTGTTGGAGGATGAACTGGTGGGCGTTGGCAGCCATAGCCGCATTGATCATTCTTTCCTGGGAGCACTCAGGGTGACCATAGGTGATGTTGTTGGCAATGCTGTCATTGAATAGAATCGTTTCCTGGGTCACTACTGCGATTTGGGAACGTAAACTGTGCAAATCTAGTTCTCGCAGATCATGGCCGTCGATACGAATGGCGCCTTCGTCAATGTCGTGGAAGCGCGGCAATAGGTTGACCATCGTGGTTTTGCCGGAGCCACTGCTGCCAACCAGGGCAACGACTTCTCCTCGGTCAACGTGCAGATCAATATTTTGCAGAGTTGGCTCTTCAGCCAGTGGATACTGGAAGCGGTCGATTTTCAGATCGATGCCTTTTTCAAAACGCTGCAATTTGACAGCGTTTGGAGGAGAGACAATCTCTGCTTCAGTGTCCATGATTTCAAAAATGCGCCTGATCGAGGCGGCGCCCTCTTGGAGTCGTAAATTGAAACCATTTAATTTTTTGATCGGATCATTGAGCATGAAGAAGCTGAGAATGAACGAAGTGAAGTCACCTGCCGTGATCTGTCCATGAA
>WTIF01000082.1 GCA_011522845.1 Deltaproteobacteria bacterium | reverse complement strand
GGGCAAGGCCTGGATTTCTACAAGCGAACCATGAATCAAGTTGTTGCGAACCTCCAAGGTTCTCCAAGCGCCTGAAACTTCCAGCATTATTGGCTCCTCCAAAGAGCCAACTCCACAGTCCAATTGGTTGAGCCAATTGGGCTACCTCTCCACTTGCTAAGCCTCCCTTAATCCATAAAAAACCTCCTGATTGGTTCTTCTGAAAAAAATTCAGATTTTTGATTGACTGTCTATCTCTCAGTCGGTACAAAAGGCCCAACAAAAACGTATCAGAATTCTTATAGCAAAAAAGACATAAAGACCTGAAAGTTGTTTTTTCTAAATATCTGTATTTTCAAATATTTATTACTAATTCAGATATTTTTTGGAAAATTGATTGAAGTGTACTTTATTCCTAACCAAATCCTAATTTTCCACGTACGAAACCTTGTTACTTGGTGAGCGATGAGACTATTGATCAATTTTGAAATTTCAAAGAGTTACCCCGAATGGAAAGCAGTTTTTGATGCTCACAAGTCATCAAGAGATGAGGCCAACGTCAAGGATGTCTTTGTGGGAGTGGAAGCGGCTAACCCGCAGAAAGTCCATTTGATGTTCGAAGTCGAAGACATGGCGGCGATGCAGGCCTTCATGCAGCGTCCTGAGAATGCAGCAATCATCGAACAGTCAGGTCATATTGTGGAGTCGACTGTGATGATTCCCTTGGCGGATTAAATCTCAGCGTTCCTCAAACACCCCAGAGTTGGAGACAAGCGATGATCTACATTACTTACGGAAAAATGAGCAAAGAGGGCCTCAATGGTCTGACCGCAAAACCGGAAAACCGTGCAGAAGCGCTCGGAAAGATGGTGGATGCTATGGGAGGTAAGCTTGTTGACTACTACTTTTTGCTCAATGGTGAGATCGATTTCATTATCGTCAGTGAATTTCCTGATGATCACAACGTCAACGAACTCAGTTTGATCGATGCTTTGCTGGTCCGAGGCTCAGGCGCTATTGAATCAATCACCACTCTTCCAGCGTTGCGAGCTGCTGATGCGGTGCCTCTCTTTGAGCGAGCCAAGGCGTTGCAGGAAGCTTCGACCTACTCCAAACCAGGAGAATGAGTTTCCGAAACTCAGATCCCTGGCTGTGTTTGCCTGCGGCTCTTTGTGGTTGCGGGCACCCCGCCCTTGGCATAGTCCTCCCCCTTCTGTGCCAGGGGCCCTCCCCCACGTACTCAACAAAGGATGAACGATGCTCTTCAAAATTTCCTATGAGATTAAAGAAGAATTGATCCATTCAGCACAAACTCAATTCGCAGGAGGCGATGAGAAATGGTATGGCATGAAGCTGATAGGGCGTTGGCATGAGCCCTCCAGTACCGGCTTCATGGTAGTGGAGACCGATGACTACCAAGCGGTGATGAAATATTGCCAGCAGTGGAACCGCACCTGCCATATCGAAGTTACTCCAGTCGGTACGGATGCTGACGCAGCCGCGACCCTCTCAGAAACTTTGCAGGCTTAACTGATCCTAATCTCACCCCAAAAGGAGAATCAAATGATCAATAAGAATTGCCGATCCTTTAATTTCATGTTTCGCGTACCCGATGCTGAAGTACCAGAAGTGGAAGCTATCCTAGCTACTAGCCATGAAAAATGGATGAGGGCTACTCACCAGGGTCCTGCGGAACCAAGTCCTTTGGTTTACACGATCACAAAGGCTGCGGAATTAAAAAATCCCCTGGATCCTTCTGAGGGAACAACGGGTCACACGATGATGGCATTGACAGAGGTTTACCGTGGCCTCGAAGGAAGCCAAGCGCACATGGAGAGTTCCGCGAGTTGGCAGGACATTGGAGTCATGCTGGAGAAGGTGATCGCCAACTATTCCGTGGGAATGATCATGCACGGTGAAGTGGTTGGAAGTATGGCAGACTAGATTTTCCGCGAAGATAATCTTGAAGTAATGAAGAAAATGATTAACTCAGACAAACCAAGGAGATGTTTATGTTAGGTGAAAAAATGGGGTCGATGACCTGTACGGCAGCGAACAAGGTGTTACCCACCCAAGGAACCTTACCCAAGTTTGAAGTTGCCGTTCAAGGAAGTGGGACATTGGCAGGCGTTCAAGTTCAGACGATGTCAACTTATTATGCAGAAATGAGAGCGGACGGCAGCATGTACGGAGAATTGCCAAATTCAGGCATTGTGATGGCTGCTGATGGTGTGGCTACTTTCCGGGCAACCGGTTCTGGTGGAATGACCGAAGATGGAGGTTCAAAATTTCGTGGTGCCTGTTACTTCGAAACTACTGCTCCATCACTAATGAGCCTCAATGGCAAAGCAATGATTTATGAGTGGGATGTAGACCCAAGTGGAAACGCCCAGTGGGAGATTTGGCATTGGGCGTAATTGGCTGAACGCTATTGCCAATCCTTTTACAGCTTCCAACAGTCGACAGGCTGGAGGGAGCTTCACTTCTCGTAAAGGTAAAATATGAAAATAAAGGTTTTGGGAGTCTATTCTGAAGAGGCGGTCAAGGGCATGAAGGATTCCAGCTACGCAGCTCGGGTGAAGCAGATTGAGGGCATGGCCTCTCAAATTGATTCCCAGCTGATTGACTGTGATTTTCTCGGTGGAGAATTAGATGTCTGTGTGACGATGGAAGTGCCTGATTGGTCAACGGCTCTGGGTTTGAAGCAGGTGATTCAAATGTCCGGAGTATTTGAAGAGATCATGTTCTATCCGGTAGTGGATCTGGATAAGATTATTGGGACAATGAACAAGTTTGCTGGGGTCTACAAAGCTCCTGGAAAAGAATCTTAAAATTAATCATTCAACCACACGAGTTAGCAATGTCACTTTATCTTGTTAAAGGAAAATACAGTAACGCAGCGTTCAAAGGCATGGTGGATAGCCCGCAAGACCGAGAAGCTGCTGCCCGAAAACTCTTTGCTGCGGTTGGAGTAGACATGCAGAGTGTCTATTTCAGTGTGAGCAGTGCAGAGATTGTTGTAATTGCAGAAAGTAGCGCTGAAAGTATGGCTGCTGTGGAAATGGTAACGATGTCTACAGGGACCTTCACTAGTTTTGAGGG
>WTIF01000437.1 GCA_011522845.1 Deltaproteobacteria bacterium | reverse complement strand
GGAATCGGCTTGATGCTGACAGAGTGATCTTACGTCAGATTTGGTCGCCAGAAACAGGATGGTCACTTGGTGACGGCCAACCTTGGCGTTTCCTCTATGAATTCGGAACAATTCCAGCCTTTGCACTTACCTTTGTTAGTCTACTTGCTTGGTATCGATCCCTTCAGTCCCCAAAATGGATCCGCTTTCGTCGCTACTTTCTGCTCTACAGCTTAACCTCAATTGTAGGGGCAGGCTTAATCGTTAATGCACTATTAAAAGAATATACTGGGAGACCCCGCCCTCGAGAAGTCGTAGAATTTGGGGGTAATTGGGAATATCGGGCTGCTTTGGAACTTGGCATACCAGGTCAAGGTCAATCCTTTCCATGTGGACACTGCACAATGGGGTTCATCTTTGCCTCCGGTGTAATGTTCTGGAACTACTCCCCTCCGGTAGCAATTGGATCTTTGGCCCTGGGGTTGGGGTATGGCACGCTGATGAGCACAGCCAGACTCCTCCAAGGTGCTCACTACGTAAGTGATGCTTTTTGGTCTTTGGGGGTGATGGGCGCAACGTTTATCTGTTTTTACTTTTTCGTCCTTCAGCCTCCACTCTCCGATACCGTTCTTGTTCGAAAAATTAGCAATCGGACCAAATGGCGCCTAAGAATAGGTATCACTGCTTGCCTGATTTTGATAACGGTCCTCTACTCAACACGACGCCCTTTTTTCAAGGAACATCAAAGAATTGTAAGTTTGTCCTTGGAAGCGCAGCACATTGAGCTTGTCACGAACGTTCCGGCTGAAAATTGGGACGTTGAATTTACAAATGTTGATCACCTGATCATGGATCTTCAGGCCAATGGCTTTGCATTTCCTGCATCACACCATGACCTTGATGTTGGAACGGAATTGTCTCCTGAGGGAATCATTCAGATCCTCGTGAACAGTAAAACATTTGGTTATTTTCCTGAGTTGCACGAGGCAATCACCTTGAAAGTTCCCGTGCGTTTTCAGCACCGTCTATCTCTGACTCCCCTACCTCCCTGATGCATCGACTTATCCAAATCCTGGTAGTTGATTCGATCCGCGACCTGATTCGCTACAAATCTTTTTTTCTGCTGGTTGCTCTTCTGCTCATAGCTGACAGAGTCCTACGAAGCTATGTAAAGATTCGGCCGGAGGGCTTCGAATTTCCAAGCTCAAGAGAACTTGGAATTGCTGCTGATTGGCTATTTCTTCAAGCTCCAAATTTGGTAAGTGAATGGCTGTTGGACTGGCGAACGCTACTGATTGGTGGCTGTCTGTTTGCCGCTAAACAATTGACTTCAATGTGGCCGACCATGGACATGCGTAAAATGCATCGTGCAGAAGGAGGCAGGTGGCGCATTTTGAAATCGCTACAAAGCTTGCGTTGGTCCCAGTTCGCCTGGGATGCTTGTGCCGTAGGAATTGTAGTTGGTATTGGAGGGGTTTGGGCTGGAACTGGCTGGACAATTGGTCGGGAAATTTGGATTCAGAGTAACTCACCCTTCAGTCTTTTGCTCCCAGTAGGAATGATAGGAGTTATTTGGCCTTTGGGAATGGCAGGATTTTCATACTCCTCAAAACTGGCGGTCTTGAGCAATGGCTTTCCAACCAAATTGAAGCTGTTTTCAGAACTTCTGAAGAGTAGACGAGTTTTTTGGTACTCTTGGCTCTTCTATCTCGCAAGAATCCTAATCTCATTGCTCTTCGTTTTGCTGATTCCAATTCTCTCACTACTGACAGTTGAAAACTTCTTTATTCGAATTTTGATTGCTTCCATTTCTGCCGCTCCTGCATACTCCTATGTAAAAATGGCTTCATTCAAATTTTTCCTTGAGGTCTATCGTCCTTACCCTGAAGTGGTCGCTGAATACCAGAGCTACTACTCTCGACATTTTGGGTGACGAACCTCGACTTCAAATTATCTATCTAGAAAATCTTTATCTTTGTAGGGACTGATCTTCCTTGCTGATTCGGGCATTTCGGTTGTCTATGCAACCACCTAGATGCCAAAAGTGAATATCTAGATGAATTCACATCAAAGTTTCTTTTTGATTTTCAAATGCAGCCATCTTGCTGTTTTTTTAGAAAACGATAAGTTGACAACGCTCAGCAATAAGCTGTTTTATCTAGCCTAAAACTGTGCCTCCAATCTTTATCATTAGGATTTTGAATGCTTCACAGTACCACTGAGTGGCAAAGTCTTGATTCCCGCCACTTCATGCATCCCTTCACAGACACCAAGGATCTAGGGCGCAAGGGAACTAGGGTCATAACCAGGGCTGAGGGAGTATATCTTTGGGATTCAGATGGAAACAAAATCATTGATGGGATGGCGGGCTTGTGGTGTGTGAATGTCGGATACGGCCGAGAAGAACTTGCAAAAGCTGCTTATGAACAATTGAAGCAGCTTCCTTACTACAATAGCTTCTTTCAGTGTACCCACCCGCCAGCTATTGAACTTTCGGAGAAGCTTGCGCAAATCAGCCCTCCTCAGTTCAATCATGTCTTTTATGTAAACTCGGGATCAGAGGCCAATGACACTGTTCTGCGGATGGTGCGCAACTATTGGAAACTTTTGGGACAGCCACAGAAGCGTGTTCTAATTAGCAGAATCAATGGTTATCACGGAAGCACAGTAGCAGGAGCGAGCCTCGGTGGTCAAAAATTCATTCATGACATTGATGATCTTCCTATTCCTGACATTGTCCACATTGAACAACCCTATTGGTACCAAAACGGTGGAATCCTCTCTTCGTCGGAATATGGATTTTTGGCTGCACAGGAACTTGAGAAGAAAATCATTGAAATCGGTATTGAGCGCGTAGCCGCCTTCATAGGAGAGCCAATTCAAGGGGCTGGAGGGGTGATCGTTCCTCCTGAAACATATTGGCCAGAAATACAGCGGATCTGTGACAAGTACGGAATTCTACTAATCGCTGATGAAGTGATCTGCGGCTTCGGCAGAACCGGGCATTGGTTTGGTTCGGATTACTTCCAGATTAAACCCGACCTGATGCCAATTGCCAAAGGGCTTTCTTCAGGGTATCTCCCGATTGGAGGCGTCATGGTTTCTGACCGAATTGCTGATGTCATCATCGGTAAAGGTAAGGAATTCGCCCACGGTTTTACCTATTCTGGGCATCCTGCTGCATGCGTCGTAGCCACAAGAAATCTTGAAATCATCGAGCGAGAGGGGCTAGTAGAACAAGTTCGAAATGAAACCGGCCCCTACCTACAGCAACTTTGGGAGCAGTTCAAAGAGCACCCTCTTGTTGGAGAAGTAAGGACTGTAGGATTGCTTGGGGCAATCGAATTGGTTGATGATAAGTCCTCGAGACGTTTTTTTCAGGATCGCGGAAAAGTTGGGGAACGCTGCAGAGATCTGTGTGTGGAGAACGGTTTGGTGATGAGAGCAGTTCAAGATACTATGATCCTATCCCCACCTCTTGTCGCCACTAGAGGACACCTAGATGAGATTTACGAAAAAGCATCCAAAACATTTAATCAGTTGGCAGAAGAGCTAGGACGCTGCTGATTAGTTCTTCAAGAGGCTCACTTTGTAAAGTGGGATGAGGTTTTTTTCCATCTGCGCCACCCTAGTGTTTGTTTCCTAATGGCGCATTTTGCCAAACAAAAAGCTGGAGCATTTACATGAAAGTGAATCCCAAAAACAACTCTCGACTCTCTCGTCGTCACTTCTTGCGAGGTCTTGGTGCTGTAGCAGCAGGTTTGACTTTCTTTCCCCGTGAAGGTTGGAGTGCTGAAGAAAAAAAGCTCAACTTTTACAATTGGGATACCTATATCGGCGAGACGACCCTGGATGATTTCAGAGATGCAAGTGGAATTGAAGTGAGCATGGATTTGTTTGCTGACAATGATGAACTATTTGCCAAGCTGAAGGAAGGAAATCCTGGTTACGACGTGATCGTTCCAACGAATGACTTTGTTGAACGAATGATCCGTGCAAATATGCTGATCAAACTCGATCACTCCAAAATTCCAAACTTCAAAAACGTAGACAAAGTTTTCCGAGACGCAGCATTTGATCCCATACGGGCCCACAGTATGCCTTACATGTGGGGAACGATTGGGATTGGGTATCGCAAATCAAAGGTATCGAAAGTACCGGACAGCTGGTCGACTCTCTTCGAATCCAGCGAATATTCAGGAAGAATCGCTGTGCTCAACAGCCCATCTGAGACAATTCCTGTTGCCATGAAGTACCTCGGTTATTCATTAAACACCGCTGATCCTGCAGCAGTTAAGGCTGTTGAAGATTTGCTTATCAAGCAGAAGCAACACATCAAGGTTTTTGCTGAGGATAACGGGCAAGACCTACTTCTCTCTGGCGAAGTTGATCTAACGATGGAGTACAACGGAGACATTATTCAAGTGCAGGAGGAAGATGATGATATCGCCTACATCGTTCCCAAGGAAGGAACGCTCCTCTGGGAAGATTGCCTCTGTATTCCAAAAGGAGCCCCACATCCTGAAAACGCTCACGCATTCATAAACTACCTGCTCGATGGAGATGCTGGAGCACTAATCGCCGATTTTATCCAGTATGCGACTCCCAATGGGGTTGCTAAAGCAAAGCTCGGAGATGATTACCGCAACAACCCTGCTATCTTTCCCACAGACGACGTCCTAAGACGTAGCGAGTCTTCAAAATATCGTGGAGAAGCGATGCAACGCCTTTTTGACGAGGCATGGACGCGCATCTCTGCGGCTTAAACCCTCCCCAAGGCCCGGATAAAGCTGGGCCTACCTTTCCCAACTAATTCTTCTACGTTTCAGTGGATTACTGGCGGAAATCACCCAAGGTTTTCTGGTCCTTTGGGATCCCCCCCACAATCTGGCTTTTTGCCTTCTTCCTGGCCCCTCTTTTTCTGGTATGGGGGCTGAGCTTCGGTGAGAAACAAGGCATCATCGAGGTAGCCATTACAGGCACGCTCGAAAACTATTCAAGGGCAGTTCAGCCGCTTTACTTACAGATATTTCTCAAATCTTTCTGGTATGCAGGCCTAACTACTTTCTTCTGCTTGGTGATTTCTTTTCCAGTTTCCCTGGCAATCACTTTTGCCCCAGAGCGGTGGAAGCCCATTCTACTGCTCCTTGTGATCCTTCCCTTTTGGACCAATCTGCTGATCCGCACGTACGCATTGATTGCCGTCTTAAGAACCAACGGCTACCTAAATGATTTGTTGGAACTGATTTGGCTGTCTGCTGATAGTGGGCTAAGGATACTTGGATTGGGAGATTGGAATCTCTTTGGAGAGAGATTCAATCGTCTTGAACTGCTTTATAATAACTTCGCAGTTGTCTACGGGCTGGTTTATGTTCATCTTCCATTCATGGTTTTACCCCTTTACGCAGCTCTAGACCGGATGGATAGAAGTTACATTGAGGCCAGCCTTGACTTGGGTGCAGGGCAATGGCGGACCTTTCGTTCCGTAATTGTCCCACTGGCATTGCCTGGGATCATCTCTGGAGTAATTATTACCTTCATTCCAGCTCTAGGGTCATACCTGACACCAGATCTACTAGGGGGTACAGACAGTCAAATGATAGCAAATGTGATCGAGCGCCAGTTCAAATCCGCCAACGATTGGCCTTTTGGAGCCGCACTCTCTTTCTTGTTAATGTATCTGACATTCTTCGCACTAGCTGTGAAAGCTCTTTTAACTCGTCACAATGAAAAAGGGCTTACGTGAGTGTTCGTTCAAATAACCCAATTGGGCCACTGGATTATACTCGACGCACATGGATGAGGCTGGTTTTACTTGGAACCTTCATTTTTTTATATGCTCCGATAGTCACACTTGTCGCCTTTAGCTTCAACGATAGCCGTCGCAACATCGTCTGGCGAGGATTCACTTTCAAGTACTACGAAAAGGCTTGGAACAACTCCTCCCTGATGGAAGCGTTTGCCAACTCTCTCACAATTGCTTTTCTGAGTACCCTAATCAGCGTGGTGCTCGGAACGATGACTGCCATTCTGCTCTGGCGCTTCCGTTTTCCAGGGAAAGCGGGGTACGAAGGAGCCATGTCCTTGCCGATTGTCATCCCAGAAATTTGTATGGGCGTCGCCATGCTGGCTTTCTTTTCTCGGATTGGCTGGCCTTCCGGTCTTCCGTGGCCCTTCAATTTAGGTGCAATCACCATTGCCCATATTTCATTCAGTTTTCCCTTTGTGACCGTGGTGGTTCGAGCTCGGTTGGCAAGCTTCAATCGTGAATTAGAAGAGGCTGCGAAGGACCTTGGCGCAGGAGAGTGGCAAGCATTCAAAGACATCCTCATCCCTCATATGCGACCGGGCCTTATCGCTGGAGCCCTACTGGCATTTACTCTCTCACTTGATGATTTTGTCATCACCTTTTTCACATCTGGCCCGGACACCATTACCTTTCCAATCAAGATCTACTCGATGATCCGCTTCTCTGTAACCCCTGAAGTGAATGCTGCCTCAGCGGTCCTGATTGCTATCACCCTCGCAATGACTACCTTTGCATTGTGGTTTCAAAGTCGAAGTGGAGGTCAAGCTGGAGGAACAGCTCATGGCTGATCAGCCCGTGATCCTACAGATCAAGCAAGTTGTTAAGAGCTTCGGCAACGTCCATGCTGTCAATGGGGTGAACTTAAATATTCATGAAGGAGAGTTTTTTGCCCTGCTGGGACCGTCAGGTTGTGGAAAGACGACACTTCTACGAATGCTGGCGGGCTTCGAATTTCCATCCGAGGGAAGCATCAAGATTGATGGAAAAGAGACCAGAGACATTCCACCGAACCAACGTCCAGTCAATATGGTGTTTCAGTCATACGCTGTATTTCCTCACATGACTGTCTTTGACAATGTGGCCTATGGGCTGAAAGTAGCTAAAACACCACGTGCAGAAGTTAGGGAGCGAGTGCAGGACGCCCTAGCCTTAGTGAAATTGGATGGCTATGACCTACGCAAACCTGATCAGTTGTCCGGCGGACAGCGTCAACGTGTTGCTTTAGCCCGAGCGCTAGTAAAGCGCCCCAGAGTACTTTTATTGGATGAACCTCTCTCCGCACTTGACGCAAAGTTGAGAGAAGCAATGCAACTGGAGTTGGTGAAGTTGCAGAAGGCTGTCGGCATCACATTTGTGATCGTCACTCATGATCAGGATGAGGCTCTGTCGATGGCTGATCGAATTGCCGTAATGGAGAATGGGGTGGTGAGACAGGTCGCCCCTCCAGGAGAGCTTTACGAGTCTCCAAACTGCAGGTTCGTTGCAGACTTTATCGGTCGGATGAACTTGTTTTCAGGGATTACTGAAGGTCATGAAGATGAAGGCTTACTAAACGTGAAGACCGAGCATCTTGGCAAACTGACGATTCCTCACTTTGAGAAGCTGAGTGGTGAACTACACCTCGCTGTTCGTCCAGAAAAGTTGAGAATCTCAAGCGAGACTCTTCCTTCATCTCACTTTTCTTTTCCTGGGGAAGTTGATGCGGTTGTATATCATGGAAGTGAGAGCCATGTCTATCTGAAGACGGATGCGGGGCCTCAATTGTGCGCAACACTCACAAACCTCAGCAGAAGTTCTGTCCGTCCAAAAAAAGGTGAGCGACTTTGGATAGGGTGGGCCCCTGAAGATACCCTCGTTCTCTCAGAGTGAGCCTAAGACAATTGCAACTCGATGATCCAATCAATTTTGATTGTTAAGTTACAATTGACCAACGCGCCACTCACCAGCGTAAACGTTCACAGAGTTTTCTCGCAGAAATCCAAGCAAGGTCAGATCAAATTCTTTAGCTAATTCTATTGCGAGGGAGCTTGGGGCACCAATTCCGACTAAGTTTGGAATCCCTGCAAGAAGTGCCTTCTGTACCAGCTCGAAGCTGATTCTACCACTTACCAACAAAATTGTATTCTCAGCGGGAAGCAATTTTTGGTCGAGACCCCAGCCAACAACTTTATCAAGTGCGTTGTGCCGACCAACATCCTCTCTTAAACAGATCAAATTCCCATCGTAATTGAAAAGCCCAGAGGCGTGGACACCACCAGTTTTTTGAAACATATTTTGCGAGCCAGAAAGCTGCTCTGAAAGAGTCCCTAAAGATAGATCCTCTGGCCAGGGTGCTCCTTTCGGTTGACTGAGTTCAAGATTTTTGAGGATTTGCAGAGACTGACGACCGCAGATTCCACAGCTAGATTGCACATCTGTTCTTCGATCCAGGCGCCTCCAGTCAACTTGAGTTCCTGCAGATAGATCGACGATTATTACATTTTCTGAAACTTCCAGCCTGGGGTCTGAGGATCTTTTCACTGACTGAATCGACTCTATCTCTCTGATAACTCCCTCAGACCAAAGGAATCCGAGAGCCAATTCTTCATCATTTCCCGGAGTTCTCATTGTTGTAGCTACGCGAAGGGTAAAACCTTCTAAAGACAACCTAATTTCAAGAGGTTCTTCAACAGCAACGTTGTCAAGAAGAGAGTTTTTGGAGCCATCCTTTTGCAGAACTTTGACTTTGAAATCAAGGATAGACTTCACAGATATGGAGAGAGGAAGTGAAAAGAAAATGAGAGATATGGAATTTCTGAGGTCACCAGTTCATGCGAAGACCAACTGCACCTTGGATTTCTCCGTAGCTAGTCTCTGGAAGAAACAACTGGGCTACGTCTAAACCAACAAACCATACGAGATTCGATGGGATTGCCTCCATAGATCCATTCCAACCCATGTGAAAAATAGTCGTCGAAGCTGGTTTTCCCTTTTCATTCTCAGCTTTGGTAGCGGAATTCCATCGCAAATGTCTGAGTGAAATTTGAGCTCCTTTCCCAACAGGGTCACGCCATTGATCATGCAGGACTATCTCCAGACCTTGGCCAGATGACAAAAGGAAATGATCCCCAAGTTTACTGTCAGTACCCAGACTGGCCTGTGGCACAAACAGTACTAGACTTTGCAGATATCGTTGGGGACCACCATCCTCTCGATCCATCAGGTAAACCCCCACACCAGTAGCAACGCTAGTGTAGGAACTGCCCCGATTGCCAAACGTTTGATAGCTGTAAAGCTCGGGTTGGACTGAGTTCTGTGCATTAACATTTGTAGGGAGGAATCCCAAAAGGATCAGGCCCCAACAAAATCTAAATAAATTTAACTTCATTGCCAGTTAATCATCTTCCATGAAGTAAAGGGTGGACATTCCAAATCTGGGTTGCATATTCACTGATCGTCCGATCACTTGAAAATTTGCCAACTTTGGCAGTATTTGCAATCGACATCTGGGTCCAAGCAGGAACATCTTGATAAGTTTTTCCCACTAGCTCTTGGCAAGCAGCGTAGGCGTCAAAATCTGCAAGAAGTAAGTAATGATCATTATAAATCAGAGAATCAATAAGATCCCGATAACGTTGAGGTTCTTGGGGATTAAAATAACCAGAGCCAACAAGATCTAACACATTCTTTACTCGGGGATTATTATTATAAATCTGCTGGGGATCATAGCCATTTGCTCTCAACTGCTGAACATCATTCGCCTTCAATCCAAAGGTAAAAATATTCTCTGATCCAACTTCCTCTCCAATTTCGATTGTTGCACCATCGTGGGTTCCCAGCAGGATGCAACCGTTCAGAGAAAACTTCATGTTACTAGTACCTGATGCCTCTGTCCCAGCGGTAGAAATATGTTCTGAGACCTCGCTGGCTGCAATAATCTTTTCCGAACTAGACACACCATAATTGGTCACGAATAGAACCCGAAGCCGGTCTTCAATCTCAACATCCTTGTTAACTTTTTCTGCCACGTCATTGATCAAACGAATAATTTGCTTGGCCATGTAGTAGCCTGGCGCCGCCTTCCCTCCAAATAAAAAGGTTCGCTTAGGAACCTTCATTTTTGGGTTTTTTCTCAACTGATCGTAGAGATGAACCACATGCAGGATATTTAGCAACTGACGTTTATATTCATGAATCCGTTTGACTTGGACATCAAAGAGAGAGTCAACTAAAAGTTCAACTTTGTGAGTTGTTGTGATCCAGTCACAAAGTTGTTGTTTTTTCATCCTTTTTACTTCTTGCCATTGCTGCTGAAAACTTTCCTTTGGAGCCAAATCACACAATTCCTCCAGCTTATCCAGATCTGTGATCCAATCACTGCCAATATGATCACTGATTAACTCTGCCAGCTCCGGATTCGCACAACGTAACCAGAGCCTTGGAGTGATTCCATTGGTCTTATTTTGAAACCGCTCTGGGAACAAATTGTAAAAGTCTCTAAAAATTGTCTCTTTCAGCAGTTCGGTATGCAGCGCGGCAACTCCATTTGTTGTGTGGCTGCCGACAATCGATAGAAAAGGCATCCTTACTTGCTTTTCCCAACCCTCTTCAATCATGGAGACTCTGGATAGTAAACCCGGGTCTCTGGGGTTTTTATGTCTGACTTGCTGAAGAAATCGATCATTGATCTGATAGATCAGTTCCATGTGTCTCGGAAGCAAGTTGTTAAGTAATTCAACAGACCAACGCTCGAGAGCTTCCGGCAATACCGTATGATTCGTGTAAGCAAAGGTTTGACGACATATTTGCCAAGCTTCATCCCATTCCAACCCCTCCTCATCAATCAACAGTCGCATCAATTCCGGAATTGCAATTGAAGGATGCGTATCATTGAGTTGAATTGCCATATAATCAGGGAAGGCCAACCAGGGCTGATTGCGATCCTTGAAGCGAACAATCATGTCCTGCAAGGAAGCTGAAACAAAGAAATATTGCTGCTTCAGCCGCAGTTCCTTGCCACTGAATGCCTGGTCATTCGGATACAAAACCTTGGAGATTGTTTCTACTCGCTGTTTGTCCATCACGGCTTGTAAATAATCACCCCGATTGAAGCTCGCTAAATCAAAATCTCGAACAGCCCTGGCAGACCAAAGCCTTAAAACATTCACAGTCTCATTGGCATATCCACTGACAGGTACATCAAAAGCCACTGCTCTCGCTTGTTCTGTTTCTACCCAGCGACGCTTGGATCTTCCCCGCTCGTCAGTTTCATCAATAACCCTTCCATAAAAACGGACCGGATAGTTGATGTGCGGTCGACGAATTTCCCAAGGATAACCATTTTCCAGCCAACCATCTGGGAATTCGATCTGTTGTCCATTCTCAAATTTTTGTTGAAAAATCCCATACTCATAGCGAATGCCGTATCCAAAAGCTGGCAGCTGTAGGGTCGCCATAGAGTCGAGGAAACAAGCGGCTAAACGTCCGAGACCTCCATTACCCAAACCTGCATCTCGCTCACACTCCTCTATTTCTATGAGGTTCACGCCCAGTCGCTCCATCACTTGCTGGCAGACATCATAGATTTCTAGGTTGACAAGATTGTTGCGAAGACTTCGACCGATCAGGTACTCAAGTGATAAATAATTGACTTGTTTGGCCTCCGATTTCTCATATCGCTGTTGGGTTTCATTCAGTTGCCAGATGAGCTTGTCTCGAACAGTTCGAGCCAAAGCTTCAAACAAATCTGTTTTCGTTGCTCGCTCTGGAATTTCACAAATGACGAATTCAAGATTTTTTACAATAGATTCCAAAATAGCATTGGAGTCCATTTTTTGTTGTGATTCTGCGATATATTCCAGAAGACTTTGATTTTCAGATGTCAAATTTAGCACTCAGCTCCTTCACAGCATTTTTTCATAGAATTTTTTGTTTGGACCATTCATTCAATTTTATCAGTTAACTTTATTCATTCCTGTAAAGAGGCAAAAAATAATGAGAATTTTTCCAAAAAGCTAAAGATTTTGTTTGAAGAGTCGATAAAACCATTACAGCAAAATGTTCAGTACTCACAGGAGAAATTCATGAAGTTAAGAAATCTGATCTTAGCCATTACAACGATTGGTTTTTTGTCATCAGGATGCAGCACCATTCAAGAAATTGTTGGAGACGGCAATACTTTAATCGCTGGTCCGTGCGCAGATTTGACAATTGATGAGGCGTTCTTTCTGCATGAGGAAGCAAAAAGTGGTTTTGCCAAGTATCTGAATACACGAGAAGATCATCTCCTCTTTGATGCTTTTTATACAGCTAGTGATTCAAGATCGGTTGCTCAGTCAGTGAGCCAATGCTGGGATCGCAGAGTCTCTCACTACAACGCCATGAAGAATCTTGAGGAATTGAATAACGACCTTGCGCGCATCCTAATCAGAAATATGCCAGATGAAGATCCAGGCCAAATGGTCTCCGTGTACCGTGATAAATACGCTCGTTTGATGCACCGCTAACTGGAACAAATGCCTAGCGCCTCACCATCGATTTTTTCCGAATTCAGAATCAATTTTCAGCAGAGCATAGCCGGCGTAGGACGCGAGACTCTGCGG
>WTIF01000135.1 GCA_011522845.1 Deltaproteobacteria bacterium | reverse complement strand
GTTCCCTGATTGCTCAACTTGGACAACCCGATATGCGTATTCCATTGGCCTACTGCCTGGGTTATCCTGAACGTCTGCCCTTAGCACTGCCAAGATTAAACCTGTGCGAACTTGGTTCTTTGCATTTTGAAAATCCTGATCCGGTCCGTTACCCTTGTCTCGGTTTGGCGTTGGCAGCTTTGCGCCAGGGTGGGGCAGCACCGGCGGTTTTGAATGGTGGAAATGAGGCAGTTGTGGAAGCTTTTTTAGATGAAGAGTTGCACTTCAACCACATCGCAAGTTATCTTCAAAGACTGATGTCGCTGCTAGATCGCTGGCGACAGACACCAGAATGTCCAAATTATCTTCAACATATCAACTCGGTGGATGATGCCCTGGCTGCGGATCGCTGGGGTCGATCTCAACTCCGCCACTTGCTAGAAACAACTTCATGATCACTACGGTTCTTTCCTTCATTGTTGTTCTGGGATTTCTGATCTTTATTCATGAACTCGGGCACTACCTTGCGGCTCGGCACGTCAATGTTCGTGTCGAAACTTTCTCGATTGGCTTTCCGCCCAAGATGACAGGTTTTCGTAGAGGCAACACGGATTACCAAATCTGTTGGATTCCACTTGGAGGGTACGTTCGATTGTTTGGGCAGAACGTGATGGACGAAGATCCCAACGATCCTGAAAACTACGCTTCAAAGTCAGTCTGGCAACGCTTCTACATTCTAGTCGCAGGGCCGGCGATGAACCTTGTCTTTGCTTTTATCTTCATGCCGCTTGTGTATCTGGTGGGTGTTGATGCTCCAGCATATCTTTCGGCCCCTCCAGTGGTTCAACAAGTCAAGGTAGAGAGCTTCGCAGCCTCGGTTGGTTTGCAAGCCGGAGATGAGGTGATTGCGGTCAATGGTCGAGAAATCCGTAATTGGCGAGGGCTTCAATCTGAATGGGGGACGCTGACACCTGCAGATTCTCTTTCCTTGACCGTGCTACGAAGCGGCAGAGAGGTTGAGGTTCAAAGCACAATGCGCGAAGTACAGAACTATGGGGAAGTTGGTTGGGTGCCTCATATTCCTGCAGTCATAGGTGTCATTAGTTCTGGTTCTGCGGCCGAGGAAGCAGGTCTGGAAATTGGAGACCGCATCATGCGCCTGAATGGTGAAGATGTGAGTGATTGGTCAGACATTTCTCGTTTGGTGCAGCAAGGCCAACCTGCAGCTCCGGCCAATCCCATTCCCATGACGGTCGAACTGGTTCGGAACGGACAAACCAAACTGCTGGAACTGACTCCTCAATACGAGCCAGAAGTTGGCCGCTATCTGCTAGGCTTGCAGGTGGGTACAGAGCGTGAAACCTATGCCCTTGGAGAAGCCATTGGTTTGGGCGCAGAACGTGTCATCTTCATGACCCAAACGACCTTCAATTTTCTTGGTCAGATGCTAAGCGGCCAAGGATCGACGGATGATCTAGGTGGTCCCATCCGGATTGGCATGTTTATTGGTGACGCTGTAAGAAGCGGTGTGGGAGAATTGTTCTTCTTGATTGCCGTAATCAGTTTGCAGTTGGGAATCTTCAATTTACTACCGATTCCTGCGTTGGATGGGGGCCACATCTTCTTTCTCCTTGTCGAGAAGATCAAGGGAGGACCCCTGAGTGCAGCGACCCGAGAACGTACACAGATGTTAGGTTTTTCGGTGTTGTTGTTTTTGATGGTTTTCGTGACGTACCACGACATTTTGTCGATCGCCACTTGATTCCATTGAGGTTATTTTAAGGCATGCACGCCAGCACGTGACGAATTTTGCTTGGTACATATCCTGCTGACTGACTCTATGGGTGTTACCTGGAACACCCACTACTACAATGAGGAGTCCGTATGAGTAGTCTGGGATTGAGTAGTGATACCTCTGGGGTATTGCACACTACCAAATTCATAGAAGACGTGCCGATGATCATGTCCGTGGAAATCGGACGAACCGACATGCTCATCAGAGATATCCTGGCTCTGAAAAAGGGATCAGTGATCGAATTTATGAAGGTTGTTGGCGAACCCATGGATGTGGTTGTCAACGAGAGACTAATGGCGCGTGGTGAAGTCGTAGTTGTGAACGAACGCTACGGTATCCGTATCTCCGAGGTAACACGTCCCGATGAAAAAATTGGTGACAAACGCGAGTAAGCCCCGTCTTGTCTGACCGTCCTTTGCTGCAGGTGCAGCATCTCTCTCATTCCTTTCCGGAAAAACGCGGTCTGCTTCAGCAGGCCGTCAGCTCCTCTCCTGTACTGCAAGATATCAATCTAGTAATTCTCCCTCAGGAAATCGTTGGTCTTGTTGGTGAATCCGGCTGTGGGAAATCAACTTTAGCGCGATTATTGTTGCGGATCTACGAGCCAACCAGTGGGCAGATACAGTTCGCTGGCGAGGATCTTCACAAATACAAATCCCGCGAATACTACGGTCGTGTACAGATGATTTTTCAGGATCCCTTCTCCTCGCTGAATCCAAAGCTGAAAATCGGTTTTCTTCTCCGAGAAATGTGGAACCTACATCAGTCAGAACCGGCGACGACTGCGAAACTCAACCAGCTTCTAGATGAAGTGGGGTTACCCGCCAATGCACTGGATAAGTATGCGCACGAATTCAGTGGGGGACAGCGACAAAGAATCGCCATTGCTCGAGCGCTTGCTGCTGACCCAGAAATGTTGGTCGCAGATGAACCCGTCTCTGCGCTTGATGTCTCCATTCAGGCTCAAATTCTCAACCTCCTTCAGCAACTTCGCAAAGAACGGAATCTGACACTGCTTTTCATTTCACATGATCTAGCGGTGGTGGACCAACTCTGTGACCGCATTCTGGTGCTGTATCGTGGAAGATTGATGGAGGAATTGCCAAAACAACAGCTGGATCGAGCCCGACACCCCTACACAAGATTATTGCTGGACAGCTTACCATCTTACGCCAAAAGAGAGACAGGATTGCCAATTGCTCCCGTTGAAGCAGAGGATACGTCTACTCAGGGCTGTCCATTCGTCCACCGTTGTTCAGAATCGCAGGCTGTCTGTTCCCAAAGGATGCCCCAATGGAGCAGCCTTAGCCGAGGGCATCGGGTCGCAT
>WTIF01000280.1 GCA_011522845.1 Deltaproteobacteria bacterium | reverse complement strand
CTGCTAATGCCTCGCGCAAAATCTCCGGGTTGCGCACCTCGCAGATGCTCTCTGTCCGTCCAATCCAGTCGGACATCCGCAATAAGTCCAGCGTAAATCGTGCAAACCAGCGATAGTTGTCATAAGCAAGTTGAACGCGGTCTTCCTCAGCCCAATTTGCAAAGGCAATACGCAGGTTCGGCTCAACCACCTTCCGATAAATCTTCAGTCGTTGGTAGGTCAGTTTGGCAAAACCATGTTCCCACCATTCCAATTGGGGCTTTCGGGTGAGCACGGCCAATCGTTGGGCCAAAACAAGGGCTCCATACTCTACACGCTGTCGGATCTCCCGCTTGGAAGGTATCAACTCGCTCATTGAATCCAGACTACTCCAACAAGAACTTAGCTAACTCCTGACGCTCATGAGGTGCATGAGTTGGATTCTTCAACAATAACAAACCACTGTAGGGTGAGGCTAGTTCCTGCTTACCCTGTCGAGTGTATAATGTAGCCAGTGGTTCTCCTTGTTGGATATATTCTCCGGCTCGCCGATGCCAGGTCAGCACACCCCCACTCGGTGACAGCCAGCGTTTGAGTTGTCCACGAATCGACCAGACTCGAGCTGCTGGAGCCTTGGGCAACATGCCAAAATATCGCTGCAAGGCTTGAATTCCACGCTCTATATCTTCACTAGTAATCGCACGGCTTGCAGACAATTCCAAGGTAAGTGCAACCTTGCCAAGTTGCTGACAGGTATCACAGAAGCTGGTGGAATGCTGTTCCCAAGCCAAAACATGTGGCAATCCCAAGCACTGAGCCTGCTCGACCTGGCTTACATGAGCATAAACATGTGGCGCTGTCTCAGCACCCGCAGTGTGCAGATCCAGAACGGTATCTGCTGGCTCGGTCAGATTCAGCAACAGTTCTACCCATTCTCCTTCCTGGCTACCATCACCTCGTAATTGTCCAATTCTGTTCCAGTTCCAACAGTTTTGCTGGTTGGTGTGCAGGTTATTGTAGCCTGTCTGTACTCCCATGATCTGGCTATCCAGTCCCATTGGATTCGACTGCGGTACACAGATGATCCGATGAGGCAACTGAGCTTCTTCAACCAGCTTCATGAACTCGTAAAGAACAGGGATGCCCGTCAGCTCGATACCATGCAAGCCACCCTGTAGATATACAGTCTCTGTGGGGTTGGGGGGATCATAGCGATACACATCGATTTCATAGCTTGCACCACTTGCGGTTTGATGAACCAACAAGGTTTCCTTCTCAAAACGAACCATCACTTGCCTCCCAACAGCTTAGTGCGCAATCCTTCCACCCGACGACGATTGGCACCCAAATCAGAGCGACCCAAGCGTGAAGCCGAACGTACATGAATCACTTGTTCCTCTGCAACTGAAAAGAACTCCACATCGTCAACGAATCTCATGATCAGGCTCGTGAATTCCGCATGCAGATAGTTTTCACGATCTGTTACGATTTCGACACGCTCCTCGTTCTGAAGCAGTTCTCGTAATTCCGCAAGCGAAACACCACGAAAAGGTTCGATTCGATGTGCTTCATCTTCATTGCCCATGCTGTTGACACAGTTTGGAGAGGATGGACAAGGGCGCAGATAGCCGTCTTTCAAACCTAAATCAGTAGGCCGGTTTCCAGTACAGCCGATAATCGAAAAACCTAGTAGCAAAGAGAAAGAAGCGTACATAATTCGTCCTGAGAACCACATGAAGAATCCTGAAGTTGGAAAAGCTTCTCAGCAATTCGCCAGCTCCTGTCCAGAGAGGCCAAGGAAATAGAGTAGTGCATCCAGATTAGGCTGGTTGAGCTGGCCACTGGCCCGTTCCTGCAATACTGGCTTAGCATTGAAGGCGATTCCCAGACCGGCTATCGCCAACATCTGTACATCATTCGCACCATCACCAATCGCTACAACCTGCTCAGGAACAATGCCTTCACGCGCAGCAATTTCCTGCAGCAACTGCGCCTTGCGCTGACCATCGACAATCTCCCCAAGCAGTTCCCCAGTCAACCGACCATCCTGCCACTCCAATGAGTTAGCAAAACCATAGTCGAGGTGGAACTCCTCACAAATATGATCAACAAACAGTTGGAATCCACCGCTGAGCAACGCTAGCTTGTAGCCAAGTTGCTTCAGTACACGCACTAGACGGCGTACGCCCGGAGTATAAGGTAGCTGACGCAGCAAGGACTCCAGATCGTCTCGGTGGAGGCCTTTCAGCAGGCGCACCCGGGCCCGCAAAGCTTCTTCAAAATCCAACTCACCACGCATGGCTGCCTCGGTCAGCACTTTTACTTCTGCCTCACAGCCAACCAGCTGACTCATCTCATTGATAATCTCACACTGGATGAACGTCATGTCTGCATCAAACACGATCAGCCGCTTGTGCCGTCGAAACAGCGATTCGGGTTGCAGGGCAAAATCCACGTGATGTTGCTGATGCAACGGCAGTAAATCTCGTAGCAGTCGCGGCCGATCCAGCTGCTGATGTGTCCGTAATTGTAGCTCCAGAACCCGTAAACGCTGACTCTCCAGCGGCTGAAGCCCATGGACAAGCAACTCTTCCTGCTGAAGGCGTTGTAGCAGTTGCGCCAACAAGCTCGTACTCAGGTGCTCACCAAGTAGAGTCAGGATGAACCTCTGTTCTTTCTTAGGCTGAGCCTCACTTTGGCTGAGCCGGAACTGCATATCAAACTCCTGCATCAGGGAGCACAAACTTTTTTCCATCAGTTGTGGATCCTGTTCACTGACCCACTCCAGTTGCCACAAGCCAGAGAAAATCTGGTCCTGTTCAAGACCGTGCAGATCTAGCAACAGCACAGGCCAGCTATCAAGCAGCGCACCTAGACGTGACAGAATTTCAGGGTGATGCGGTCCTTGAAAACTCAACAGTAGTTGTCGATTCATGCTCTTTCAGCTAGCTGGGGTGTTTTGATCTTTGGGAAAGCGCACAATCGCATCAGCCAGACCAGCGAAATTATGAGAAGTAGCAGTCACATCCACCAACAGAGACCGTTTGCAGACAGCCGCTGCGGTCGATGGGCCGATGCAAGCAATTCTTGGACGTTGCGCCAACTGTAACCACTCGCTTGGGGGTAGCCGATTGAACCAGTGTTCTACTGCAGAAGGGCTAGCGAAGGTGATCCAATCAACACCCTGTTCAAGGGTTTCTCTCCAAGCTCGTGAAGCTGCAGAGGGTGCCGGAAGAATCTGATATGTTGGCGTTTCTAGCACCTTGATGCCAGCTTCTCGGAGAAGTACCCCTAAGACTTCACGGGCCTGCAGTGCCTGCGGTAGCCAACAACAATGACCAGCGGTTATGCCTGTGCGCAGCATCACTTCTCCCAGAGCTTCTGCATGGAAGACCTTTGGAACCAGGGGCGGCTGGCCTCCCAAAGCGACCCAAGCCTCTGCTGTTGAGGGTCCTATGCAAGCAATTTTGCAATGAGACAGTTCAGCCAAATTCCCGCCAAGTGTTACCAAGCGCTGAGAAAACCCTCGAACAGCCCGCTGGCTTGTAAAACCAACCCAGTCCACTTGCTGCCGCTGATGCCAAGCAGCATCAAATGCTTTCCAAGAAGGAGGGGGTGCTGTGACCAAGACTGGGTGATGGCAAACTCTAATTCCAACTGATTGCAAAGCCTGAGACAATGGGCCATTCACGGGTTCTTCACGGGTGACCAGAGCCAGGGCAGATTGAAGTTCAGTTGTAGTGGATGCTGTCAATCTTGGTGATCGTGGCAGGAGGACGCTCTGGCTGCTGGGCGGCTGCTTCCGCTTCTCGCTGCCGTCGCCGCTTCAGGAGTATGGAGTAAACCACATAAAAGAGGAGCCCAACGACAAAGGGAGTGTAAATGATGACCAACAGTCGCACTAGAGCAACATGTACTCTCAAGATTCTGGCAACGTCTGCACACACGCCAACAAACCAGCGTTTGGGAATGTACTCCTCGTCTTCGGAGTCACTGCGCATTATTGCGAAGACCCCAAGGAAACCAACGAAGAGTGAGAACCCTCCGATGATTACTAGAAGCAAATTCATGGGCACAGCGCTCTCCAAATCAGAATTTCAAACACCCTCCACCAACTGGCGATATGCTCTGCGAAAGCCATGACGAAGTAACTCCTCTTCAGTAGAATTCAACTGTTCCTGAAGTTCCTGAAGTAGGTGACGGAAATCACATTCCTCCAATGGTCGGCGTTCAAATTCATTCGTCAACCAAGCCAGGATTTGGTTGTAGTGTGGTCGTTTACCATTTTGGTTCAAGTAGCCTATTCTAGATTCAGCTTTCCAGCAGAACCTCAGCGATCTGAATTGCGTTCAAAGCTGCTCCTTTGTAGAGCTGGTCCGCTACACACCAGAAGGTCAATCCGCGTGGATGCGACAAATCTTCTCGCACTCGGCCAACGTAAGTGTCAAATGTTTCGCTAGCTTCCCACGGCACAGGGTACCCTCCGGGCTTTCGTTCGTCTACCAACTGAATCCCTGGCGCTTGGACAAATAGTTCCCTTGCTCGTGCCTCTGAAATCTTGGTCTCCGTCTCAACCCAAATGGATTCCGAGTGGGCTCGCAGCACTGGAACTCGAACACAGGTCGCTGAAACCGGGAGTTCAGGGATTGACATGATCTTGCGTGTCTCCAATACCATCTTCATCTCTTCCTTGGTGTAGCCATTTTCCTGGAAGACATCAATGTGTGGGATCAGGTTGAAGAGAATTTGCTTAGGGAAGGCTTGAGGCGTCAGAGGTTTGCCTTGGGTGTAGTCGCGGACCTGGTCCAATAGCTCCTGCATACCACTGGCACCGGCTCCAGAGACGGCTTGATAGGTGGAAACGACAACTCGCTGTAACGGTGACTCCTGATGCAGGGGGTTCAAAGCTACCACCATCTGGATCGTCGAACAGTTCGGATTGGCAATCAATCCCCTGTGTCGTCGAGCTGCCTCCGCATTGATCTCCGGCACGACCAGAGGCACTCCATCGTCCATACGAAAGGCACTGCTGTTATCAATGACCAGCGCACCGGCTTCTACCGCTGCTGGAGCAAATTCTTTGCTGCGGTCCCCACCTGCTGAAAAAAATGCAACATCAACATCTTGAAAAGCCTCTGGTCGCAATTCTTCGACCGTTAGAGTCTGCTCCCGAAAGCGTAGTTGCTTGCCCACTGAACGTGCTGATGCCAGCAATTTGAGCTTCTGAAGTGGATAGTTGCGCTGTTCCAGCAGCTTTATGAACTCTGTACCTACGGCGCCAGTTGCACCAGCAATTGCCACGACCTGCGACATCGAACCTTTTCTGATCTGTTGAGGGAGAGCAATCCTGCTAATGACGAAGCAGGGATTACAAAAACACCCAATCCTATCGAAAAGAGGTCAGAAGCTCAAACCGAAAGCGAGGGAGGGCTTAAGGGGAATCAACTGGGATGTGATAAAACGCAAAATTACCGGAGTGCTTTACGAACTGGACCCGTGGATGATCCTTACGCAGGCTATCCTCCATGCGGCGCTCTGTGATAATCGCCAGCTCTGTGGAATTCGGGAGATTAAGAATCTCTGGATCATTTGGAAATTTGTAGGTGTGCAACATCTCAATGGGTTTTCCTCCATAGAAAAGAGCCGCAAAAGAGACAACGCGATAGAGCACGACCTTGGCCTGCTGCTGATGGGCTTCCCGCACAAGTTCGACCAATGGAGTTTGGATATAACTCTGGATCATCGGCACCTGATAGCGCCAGAGACCTTGAACACAAAAAATCATGCTTAGTCCAACGACCCCGAGTCCATACCAGAAACGTTGGCGCCAGAGCAGTAGGGTGCCCAGCAACATGGTCAACAGCATTCCGCCACTGGTCCAATAAATACCACTCGACCATTCCAGCTCAAACTCAGGGCTGACTTCAGCCAAGTACCTCTCTGCCAAAAAAGGCACTGCACAGAGCCCCACAGCCAACAGCACTCCCCAGAGTCCAAGGACAAGGCAAGACCAGCGAGGCAATTCAAACTTACGGTCATGCAGTTGAAGGGAAATTAGGAGCGTCAGGGGAAGATACATCGAGGCCGAGTAGTGAGGTAGCTTTGTGCTGACCAGAGAAAACAAAACTAGCACAAAGAGAATCCAGACTACAGAGAGGCGCACTAGCGCTCGTACATGTACTTCTTCTGATTTCCACAAACGTTTCGGCTGCAGAAACAGGAAGGGGGTCCAGGGGAATAGTCCAATCAAAGCAACCAACCAATGGTAGAAGAAGGGCCCCTCATGGCCTTCCAACGGACGGCTGAAGAGGCTCAACTGGAACCAAATGAAGCCCTGAAGAAACTCTGTTCCGTAGAAGATCCAGTTGAGCAAATACCAAGATAGAGCAACACCCAGTGAGATGAGTCCACAACTGAAGAAATGTATGAGTGGAACTGTCCGACGAGGAGCCGCCAGAAACTTGTAGCCTGCAAAAGCAATCAACGGAATGACACCTCCCAAAGGTCCCTTGGTCAGCACCGCAATCCCCATGCAGAGACTGGCAATCAATAGAGAGAGTCGATGTTGTGGGGTTCTTGTTCCAGACTGCTGACGCCACGCTTCATGTTGGCGGTCGTAGCGATAAAGAAAAAAGACCGCGATTGCAATGAAGGCGTTGAAGGTATGGTCGATGACTGCACTACGGGCGAAGACTCCTGGGAGTAGTGACGTGAGATAGACCAGTGACCAGATGGTTCCAAGATACTGATCCCGAATGCGCCGACCCACTTCAAAGCAGAAGATCACCATCACCAGACCAGCCAAGACGGATGGGAAACGAGCTGCAAACTCGTTGATTCCCCAAAGATGATAAGAGGCCGCCTGCTCCCAGAAAAAGAAAGGAGGCTTTTCCGCGAAGGGATAGTCGTTGATGTAGATATTCAGATAGTTGTCCCGCTCCACCATCTGTCGGCTGGCTTCTGCGTAGATGTTCTCATCCCAGTCCACCAATGGGGTGTCGCCAAGCCCGGGCAGGAGCATGACAATCCCAAAATAGAGCAGGACCAGTTTGAGTCGGATCGGGTTTTGTAGAAAGCGCGGCAGGGCGTCCATGCCTCCGTTCAGATGCAGAGGGAAAGACCACGATTAGGTGGCCTTTTCAGGGATGGGTAAGTGATATTCTTCGGGGTGCCTTCATTCAAGTCCTATACCCGCTACTAGCTAGCGGAGGATGGCGTTTCTTGGTCACCGTTGGGTAGTTGAAAATAGAGTTCACGCACTTGGCGCAGGTGTTCACCCATGACAGCTTTTGCAAGTGGTGCGTCACGCTGCTCCAAGGCCGAAAGTAAACGGCGATGATCATTCAGAAAGGTTTCAGACATTCCGGCACTCCAGGCTTTCTCCTGAAGACGCCGCCACATGGGCGAGTGCTGCATCTGATTCCAGAGGTATTCGGTCATTGCGACCATCGCACGATTACCCGTTGCTTCTGCAATCAACAAATGAAAGCGGCGATCTCCATTGGCGCCAGCCATATCTTCCGCTTCCATCTCTCGAATGGTCTGCTCTAGTTCCTCCAGCAGGTCAGCGGGCATTCGCTGGGCAGCCAATTCTGCGTTATTGCGCTCCAGCTCAAAGCGAGCCTCAATCAATTCAGAAGGACTTGGTCCAGCAGTCGCCTGGCTACCTGGGAGTGGTCCCTCTTCCGTACGGTCAGAAATCACGAAGATACCAGCCCCTACACGTACCTCAACCAAACCAGCTAACTCTAGGGCAATCATCGCTTCACGCACGGTGGGCCGGCTCACCCCAAGCTGCTTTGCCAGATCACGCTCCGGTGGCAATCGGCTACCCACCGTGAACTCTCCAGAGCGAATCAATGCGCCCAGTTGGCGAGCCACCTGCTCAAACAAACGCTGCGACTGTACAAGCTTCAGAGGCATTCGGGTCCTTCAGATGATATTGTGAATTGGTCAGGCCATTTTTTCATTTGACAGTACAACCTTTGCTCACTAAATTTTTGGTTGTGTCTAACAAAAGAGTGCTTCGGCACAATGTTTTCGCAATTGGTCAGGCCCCTTTTTCGTTTGACAACCCGAACACAGGATTTCAAGATAGGAAGCTTTAGACCAATAATCAACCACCTTTGCACGCAGGGAAAGCCATGGCATTCGCACCACGTATTCGGGAAGAGCTAACGCAAATTTGCGGCAGCAAGTGGGTTAAGGATGACGAGGTCACGCTCTACACCTACCGCAGCGACGGACTGACACTTTACACAAAGTTGCCGATGGGCATCGTCTATCCGGCCAATTCAGAGGAATTGGTTCGAGTCGTCAAAGTCTTGTATCGTGAGAAGCTGACCTTCCTGGCAAGAGGAGCCGGCACCGGTCTTTCTGGAGGAGCTGTGCCTCAGGAAGATACAGTAATCATCGAAATGGATCGACTCAAAGAAATTCATGATATCGACTACACCAACCGAACTATCACAGTGGGGCCTGGCGTAGTCAACCTGCGCATCTCCGAAAAAGTACGCCCAAACGGCTATCATTTTGTTCCAGACCCATCCTCACAGAAAGCCTGCACCATCGGTGGTAACGTCGCTGAAAACTCTGGTGGCCCACACACTCTGAAGTACGGAGTGACCGTCAATCACGTTCTCGGTATGGAGGTTGTCTTGCCTGACGGTGAATTGATTCAGGTTGGTGGAGATTTTCATAATCAGCCCGGTCCAGACTTGCTTGGACTGATCAACGGTTCAGAAGGTACCTTCGGCATTGTGACCAAGGTAGTCTGTAGACTGACACCAAATCCAGAGAAAGCAGTAACTCTACTTGGAATTTTTGATTCAGTCCGTTGTGCCTGTGATGCTGTCTCAGCCGTGATTCGGAGTGGAACCGTACCAGCAGCTCTGGAGTTGATTGACAAGACCGTGATCTATGCGGTGGAGCAGACCCTCAAGCCTGGTTTTCCTCAAGATGCCGAGGCGGTACTGATCGTTGAACTGGAAGATTTAATCGATGGAATCGGCAACGATGCTGCAAAAGTGGAAGAATTGTTGATGCAAAACGGAGCTCAGAAGGTTGAGCGGGCCAAGGATGATGCTGAACGTGCGAGAATCTGGCGTGCACGCAAAGAGAGTTTTGGAGCGATTGGGCGCATTTCCCCAAGCTACTATGTGCAGGATGGAGTCATTCCTCGCAGTAAGCTGCCCGAAGTCATCGAGCAGGTTGAAGCAATTGGCAAGAAGTACAACCTGACCGTAGCCAACGTCTTTCACGCAGGTGATGGCAATCTACATCCACTGATTCTTTACAATTACAAAGACGAAGACGAAGTGGAGCGAACCCACCACGCTGGAGAAGAAATTCTCAAGGCTTGCCTGTCTTGTGGCGGGGCTCTCTCTGGAGAACATGGAATCGGTCTGGAGAAGCGTAAACTAATGACCGATCTCTACAGCGAAAATGACCTGGAGAACATGAATTGGGTGAGGGAGTGCTTCAATCCCGAAAGCTTGCTCAATCCCTCCAAGGCCATTCCCACTCCGGGTCGTTGTGGTGAATCCAAACGGCCCGTGCACATTTCTGACGATGTAGCGGCCTCCAAAATGGTAGCCCGCAAATCTGGGGTGGCCGTATGACAAACTTTGTTCCTGCTTCGATTGAAGAAGCCCAAACATGGCTTCAGCAAAGACTAGAGCAACCCAAACCCTTTCAAATTCGCGGCAACCAAACCCACTTCCAAGCCAAAGCGATCCCTTCGTCTGCCGAAAGTGAGGATACGCTCTCACTCAGCAAGCTAACAGCAACCAACTTTTTTGATCCTGATGACATGGTCGTTGGTGTCGAGGCTGGAATGAGCATCTCCAAATTGCAGGAAATCCTGGCTGAAAAGAAGATGGTCCTGCCAGTGAATCCCTGGTTCGGCAACTCCACGCTTGGTGGCTTGCTAGCCTGTAACGATATTGGGCCAAACCGGCTGATGATGGGTGGTCTGCGTGACTGCATTATTGGGATCGAATACCTCAACGGCCGCGCAGAGCGTGTTCATGCTGGGGGAAAGGTAGTTAAGAATGTCACAGGCTATGACCTCTGTCGAATGATGCTGGGTAGCTTGGGTGGTCTGGGTGTAATCACTGCTGCTAACTTCAAGGTTATTCCCCAGCCTGTTGAACCGCATGGCCTGTATAGTCGCTTTCGGGATACTTCCTGGTTGTTGGGAGTTGCCGCCTTGCAGGAAGCACGGTTGCCCATTGACTGGATTCAGGCGCTCGCACCAGCCACCACTGGAGAGCCAGACTGGATTCTGGGTATTGGCATTTCGGGCAATCCAGAACGACAAGCACGTCTGGAAAAAGAGCTTCAGAGCCTCTTCCAAAATCAGTTGAAATCCATCGCTGACGGCAAAACCAACCGCAGCTTGGGCTATCTTCCGGGTACAGATCGCTATACTGGTTGGCTGGAAGGGTTGCGGAAGAAGTGGAAGTTGCAGCCCAACCACCTACATGTGATGGTTCTGCTGAACACTCGCGATGCACTTCAACCAATCCGGCTGGAAGCCCTACAACATAGCAATTTACATCAGGTCATTCATCCGATCGGAGCAGACCTACACTTCCTGCTGGATGTTGAAGACCCAAATGAACAACTGGATTTCCTACAAGAACTCAAGAACCGTTTCCGGCGTACAGATGCGAAGATGGTCTTTGGCAACGCACATCCTGATCTAAGCCTGCAAGATCTTGGTGAATTTGGACGCTCCACAGCCTACAGCTTTACTCAGCGATTGCAGCGACATCTGGACCCAGCTGGTGTCTTCCACGCACCCTTTTATCAACTTCCACAAGCCATGAATGCCTCATGACCACCACGACCATTCAAAAGCCTCTGGGCAATTCCGGTCAGACTATCCAGCAGCTGCTTCGAGGAACCGATTTCGATAACATTCTGACCTGTGTTCACTGCGGTTTGTGTCTGGACAACTGCCCGACTTATCGTGAGTTGCATGATGAGAAAGAGTCCCCTCGTGGGCGACTCTACCTAATGCGTGGCTTATACGATGGGGAACTGGACCTAACAGAAGAAATCAAAGGATCCCTGGATCGCTGTCTGGGTTGCCGTGCCTGTGAGACAGCTTGTCCTTCCGGAGTGCCATACGGAGAGCTACTGGAGAAAGCTCGAGGTGTAATCCATGAAACTTCTTCACAGGGTGTGATTGAGCAGACTCTACGAACTGTTCTGCTCAAGGGGCTCTTCCGTTCTACCTTTCTACTCTCCACAGCTAGTAAATTTCTCAAGCTCTATGCGCTGACAGGGCTACCCAAGTTGATCACCAACACTGCTTTGGGCAAGATTCTACCCAAGTCCTTCGTTTTCCAGCAGCATCTGCTTCCTGACTGCTCCGGACGCTCCTTCAAACAACAGCACGCCCAAGACGATCTGCAAGCTGTAGCAGGAGCCAAGTCACTAGGTAGGGTAGGGCTCTTCACCGGATGTGTAATGGATGTCTCTGAGGCTGCGGTGCACGAATCTACTGTGCGTCTGCTGCGTGCCATTGGCTACGACGTCGTTGTTCCAGAAGAGCAAGGTTGCTGTGGGGCACTGCATGTTCACAGTGGAGACCGCATCACTGCAAGAGAACTGGCAGAAACCAACCGCCAAGCCTTTGCCGAGCACAACTTTGATCTGGTCGTTACCAACGCCGCTGGATGTAGTGCTCAACTCAAGGACTACCACCATCTATTCCCAAAGAGCGATCCTAAGCACAACAAGGACTGGAAGGGCCTGAGCAGCAAGATTGTCGACATTCTTGAACTACTTTCCCGGCACCCTGAAGAAGTTACTCAACTCTCCTGGCGACAAGACGAAGACGTCGTACTTTACGATGCTCCATGCCACCTGATGCACGCTCAGAAGATCGACGCCAACCCACGTCAACTGGTCAATAGCCTACCTGGAGTGCAACTCGTGCCATTGACGGAATCCAACTGGTGTTGTGGTTCTGCAGGCATTTACAATCTACTTCAGCCGGAGTTGGCTGGAGACGTCCTCAAGCGCAAGATTGACTCAGTACGTGAAACCTTAGAGGCCAATCCCAAAGCGACCACCCTGGTCACTGGAAATCCTGGCTGCCTCTACCAGATCCGAGCCGGCATTCGTGAAGCCAAGCTTCCCTTGCGAGTGATCCATCCTGCGGTCTATCTCGCTGAACGCCTACAGGGCTAAATTCCTTCTGGGGGATAAACTTTCTTTGTCCCCCATCCACTCTTCTTCGACTGCACTCTCGGCTGCCAAGTCTTCAAGAATCACAATTCTTCGCCTCGTAACCCAGACGCAATCTTCTTTTTCAAAAATCTCTGTGTTGAGAACAAGAAATGATCAGATGGGTCGTGAATCGACAGGAAGGAAATATTGAGGAAAAGTTTTTGGAATCAACAAGAACAGAATAGACCTAGCGGCCAC
>WTIF01000443.1:1208-3109 GCA_011522845.1 Deltaproteobacteria bacterium | reverse complement strand
AACTTCTTCAGCCAATATCTGGCACTTCAAGGGCAGTTTCAAGAACGCCAAGAATAATGAATATGGCCACCATGAAGATGAGCCAGATAAAAAAGTTTCTTCCATCATTCATTGCCGACTCCTTCTCTTTTGGATTTGGAGTTGTCATTCGGTGAAGTGAGAAAAGCCAGTAGCTACCTATTGGTCAGTAATGTCAAGTGATGGTTTCACTAAAAACATAGCCTTTTGAGCGAGTCCATCCCCTCCGTTGGCGTCTAGGTCAATGCCCCCGAAACAATTATCAGCTGAATGACTGACGCAAACCTCCGTTATTTTCTCAGCTTCGTACGTGCAACTCCCTCCAAGTATAGATCATTCCAGAAGGGAAGCTGAGTTACCCTAGGTTGAAAGAATCCACAGCTCGATTACTCAGAGGCCAAAAGAACAGAAAGCGTTTGAAGAATTTAGGAGCCGAAGAACCACAAGCGCAGGGGATGGCTGGCAAGTTGTGGTTCCTGGCGAATGGGGAAAGGCGTTGATTGGGAGCTTTGGCGGATTTATCTAGGTGATATCGGGGACCTCCAGAAGTGTCTCCAGTACTGCAAGCGTGACAAATATTGCGACCATGAACACAAGCCACACAAAGAAATTTCTCCCTTCATTCATGGGTAGTTCTCCCTAGGATTGTTGAGCCAAAGCTACAGAGAACGAGGGAGTTGAGCCTACCCAAATCAGCTTCCAATCAGCTTGTTAGCCTCGGAGAGTGGCATTGTTGGGGATCTGGGGCTGGATCAACTCAATTCACAGAAACCAGCACAGGCAATCCGCTTTCCCGTCATTCTACTGATGCCATAACGCGTCCCTGCGAGCTAGTAAATCCATTTGGGATTCGGTCTCTGCAATATTCGGAGCAATTGAGATTTTTCAGATAATGCGCAACTGATTTAAAGCTCAGGAAGTACCACCAAATCTTGTGGGGAGTTCCGTTCTTTTCTCTGTACAGAATCTGAGTTGTGTACTGGTTCAGATCATTCACTCGATCAAGGCAGCAACGCTCCCGGCAATATTAGCAGACTGGAAGAGAGGTCAATCGTTTTGCCCCCGAAAGACCTCCTCAAAAAACTTAGCGTTGGTAGGCAATTCGTTCAGAAAGGGAAGCTTACCAGGTTTGTTTAGCAACTCTTCGACGTACGTTTCTAACTGCTGTCGTTTCCGTTGTTCCGTTGATAATTGACGCTGTAGCTCTTCGATACACGTCTCCAACTGCTGCCGTTTCCGTTGTTCGGCTACCTGCTGCTCTTTAAACTGCTCCCTCATCAGTTTCAGCTCCTCAACTAACTCGTTGAATCCAGTGATGGGCATGATGTGTCCTCGATAGCTTTGTGATCTTTTAGATGAATGAACAGCGGTGCATAGTGAGTGCCCTTGAAATCAGCGAGTCTGCTGCAAGATCGGACCTTGTCTGACAAGTAGTGAGGTTAATCCTTTTTCTTTCCTAGCTTGTCTAGCAGCCGTTGGATCGTTTGCTCCATCTGCAACCTTTGCTGCTGCTCATCATTCAATTGCTTTTGCAGTTGCTGGATCTCCTTGGACAGTTTCAACAGTTCTTCCGCAACTTCATTGAAATTGGAGATGGACATAGTGGGGGCCTTTGCTGGTATTTTTGGTTAGTGCCAAAAACCTTTCAGATCAATGATTGGTAAGCGCCACTGTAAAAATATGGAGCACTGCTTACTCAAATTGAAGCATGATGGAGATTCTGAAAGTCTCTCTCCTTCTCCTTTTGTTTTTGGGCTTTGTGATCGCCGGCTCGACAACAAGCAACCTGACAAAGCTTAATTCATGAAGGCGATGGCCATTCAATCTGGCTGAAGAGCGGTTGCTCAGTCTCTGCAATTGGGGTTCATCATTCCAACCGATGT
>WTIF01000443.1:0-1108 GCA_011522845.1 Deltaproteobacteria bacterium | reverse complement strand
GCTGAAGAGCGGTTGCTCAGTCTCTGCAATTGGGGTTCATCATTCCAACCGATGTCTTTGTTCTACAAAATTGACTTTTATTCAAGCGAGCATTTTTCAAATTTGCACCTGTGAAATTCGTATCCTTCAAAGTGGCTCCAAGGAGATTTGCACTACGCAAGTCGGCACCACGTAGATCCGATTCGGTTAGGTTGGCTGTTCTTAAGTCGGCGCTGCGTAAGTTGGCCAGTCTCAAATTAGCTCCACGTAAATTTGAAAGACTTAAATCAGCGCCACGCAAGTTTGCCCCACTCAAATCAGCCCCACTAAAGTCGACTTCTACCAGTTTAGTCTCACGAAGATTGGCTTCACGAAGATTGGCTTCACGAAGATTGGCCCCCAATAAATCGGCTCCACTCAAATTGGCTCTCTCAAAGTCAGCTTCACTGAGGTCGCATTTTTTACAGATGTTCATTAATAAGAATGTATCTAATGCAGACTGCTTGTATCCAAAGGCTTGCGTAGCAAGAGACAAGAACAGTAGAGAGATGAGGATTTGTGACCGCATGCTGAGATCCATGATTTGATTTCCCTATCCATCAGCCCAACTAACGCTGAACCTAAGTATTTCTGGTAATTCTTGACGCCATCAACACAAGACTTACCAGCTTTTTGATCATAAGCGAGGCAAAGGATCTGATAATACTGATCCAGTTCGATCGTTCATTGGCCTGAAAAAATCTTCTCATGAAGATCTTCCGTCACTCCCTTCACATCATCTCCTACCCTCAGCAGATTACTAATTAATTGTGATGCAGTGCACTTCAAAAGATGTTAAGGCGCAGATGGGCAACCATAAACAGGAAAGACTACTTGGTGTAGTCTAGCGGAAGCCTTACCAGATAAAGAGTAGAATTTCTAGATTTAGCTTTTACACGTTGTTTAGCTTGTGCATGAGTAGTTTCAAAGTGGTCTTTGAAAGATGTGTTGATACGCTGGTAACGACAACACTGCATCACTCGATTGGTGCAATAGAGAATGTAATCCAGATGATAAGAGGACGGGCAGATCATTTCATTTGTTTAAATGACTCCATTAGGCTAATTCTTTTATTTACTAAATCAATTAG
>WTIF01000432.1 GCA_011522845.1 Deltaproteobacteria bacterium | reverse complement strand
ATTCAAAAGTATTCTCAGATTTATTCACCTTTAGAATTTAATTCTAGAGATTTTTCTATCTTTTGAGAGAAATCTGCTGAACTGAATTCGAGAAATTTCATTATTTTGCCTAAGTGACTGACCTTTGAAAAATGGTAGATATGGAGTACAGACTATCGCAAAATTTAGTGGTGATTGAAGAGCCCTTGGAAAAAAACAATGTCAATCAATTGAGGGAAATCTTGACGAAAACTCCTGAACCTCCAGAAAGTTTAACGATTGATCTGAGTAAGTCTCCCATGATTGATACCGCAGGAATTCAATTGCTGATTGCAATGAGGGAATTCATGCGTAGTAAAGATCGCGAATTTAAAATTCATTTTAATGAAGACTTAGAAAAAATTCTTAACTGGTGTGGGGTTGGTTGGCTAGCCAGTGAGGCTCAGGGATGAATGCAAATATACTCATGGTGGATGACTCCAAAACTATACGCTTCCAAGTTCGGAAAATCTTGGAGGCTGAGCCAGATCATGAATACAAAATTTCTGAAGCAGGAGATGGGAAAGAGGCATTAGACTTTGTTGCTGCATCTACCAAGGAACAGTTGCCAGACTTGGTACTGCTAGATCGAAATATGCCGAGAATGAATGGGGACGAATTTATTCGTATTTTTAAAGCAGATCCATTTTGGGGCCATATACCTGTTCTGTTTCTGACTACACACGGAGAAATTGAAGAACTCGTCAAAGGACTGACTGAGTTGCAGGCCGACGATTATTTGGGAAAACCTTTCAATCCATCAGAGTTACAAGCGCGAGTGAAATCCTTGCTCCGAGTCAGGATGGCAGAAAAGGAAACATTGCGGCTCAACAGTGAGCTAGACGTCTCTCTCCAGCAACAGAAACTTCAATACGAGGAACTTAAGAAGACAAAAGTTGAACTTGCTGAAATTTCAGCAGTTGCTGAATTGACAAGAATTTTTGAGAAATTCGTCCCTCGAGAATTTCTTGATCGGATTGCAAAGACAGGCATTGAAAATATTACAGTTGGCCATGCTGAGAGTGACATCATCACAATCCTATTTTCTGACATTCGTTCCTTCACAGATATTTCTGAGTCGATGGAGCCATCCGAGTTGATGCAGTTTCTCAATACGTTTCTACAGTTCATGTCAGAACCAATTCATATGAATCATGGATTTGTGGACAAGTTCATTGGAGACGCAATCATGGCTCTTTTTGATCAGCCAGGAAAACCAGACGCGATAGAAGCGAGAGATGCCGTTCGGTCTGGTCTTGAGATGCAAGCAAGCTTGATTCGCTTCAATAAATTTCGAGAAAAGCAGAATTATCCCCCCACTCAAATTGGAATTGGCATTCATAGTGGCCCAGTCGTGATTGGTACCCTGGGATCAGAATCAAGAATGGATTCAACTGTTTTGGGGGATGCAGTAAATCTTGCTTCGAGGCTGGAAGGCTTAACCAAAAATTATCGCGTTCCGATGTTAGTCTCAGAGGACTCCAAGAACCTAATCAGCCATCTGGAAGAATTCAAATGGCGTTTATTAGATCGGATAACAGTCAAAGGAAAGAAGGAACCTGTACGAATATTTGAGGTGTTCAACGAACACTCAGACAAAAATTACGAAAACAAATTAAAGGCAGCGGGTCTATTTGAAGAGGCACTGAATCCTTATTTGAAGCGAAATTGGGAGGAAGCAATTGAGGGATTCAAGGAATGTGAGTCACTTTTGCCAGAAGATGCTTCCATTGAGATGTACTTAACCAGGGCCCAAGAATTTCAGCAATCTCCTCCCGCAGAAGATTGGGATGGGGTTCACCGCTACTTCAGCAAATAACAAAGATGGACCTGAGCAAGTTTGATCCAGAAGCGGTAAAGCTTTTTCTTGAAGAAGCTACAGACATGCAGGACCAGATTGAAGAAAGCTTACTAACTTTAGAAGCAGATCCCACAAATCAAGACGCCGTCAACAATGCCTTTCGTGGATTTCACACGATAAAAGGTGGCGCGGGCATGATCGGCTTTGAAGAACTGCAGAAATACACCCATGAAGTGGAGTTCTTGTTATCGGACGTTCGAGGTGGTAGCCGCAATGTCACAGAAGAATTGATTACTGCACTTCTCAGCTCAATTGATTGTCTGCGTGGGTATTGTTCAGAACTGGAAGGCGAGGATCAATTTGACCATGGAATCGCAGCAGCGAGTTTAGCTCAGATCCGCATTTTGTCTGGCGCTCAAGACGATTCAGTAGACCCTCCTGAACAAGAAACGACTCCCCAAGATATTGTACCTACACAACAAGTACTTACCCCCCCAACAGAAAATCAATTTCGGTATTTGATCCGCCTAAAATTTTCTGAAGATATTCTGGAAAATGGTGGCGATCCGATAGCTTTGCTGAAGGATTTTTACGATCTGGGAGAATGCTACGTTACCCCACATTGTCATTCGATCCCAAATTTAGAGATTCTTGATCCTGTAAAGCTTCACTTGCATTGGAGTTTAGTTCTTTCAACAACCAAGCAAATGGAAGAACTTGAGGATGTCTTAATGTTTTTCATGGATGAGGAGGGCATTGAAATAAAGTTGATCCAAGGGCCACCGGATGAAACGAAAATCAAGCGGGATATCAATGCGGGGATTCTTGAAGCAACAACAGAGCAACCCAGAAATCAGCCTGAACCTAAGCCCTCCTCACCTCCTGTCAATAATAAAGAAGAGCTAAAACCATCGAACACAACTTCCAATTCAAAACAAGAAAAGAAGACCCCAAAGACTAACATACCTAAGAAGAGAGACGAGTCGGGGGGATCAATTCATGTTTCCAACATGAAGCTGGATAAATTGATGAATCTAGTAGGAGAGACGGTCATCAACCAAGCCAGATTAAAAGAATTTGGACAAGAACTTCGCTTAGCAGATCGAAGAATGGGCGATCTCTATCAGCAAATTGTTTACGACTCAGATATTGTTGTTCGCGAGCTTCAAGATCAGGTGATGAACATTCGAATGGTACCGATTAAAGGCACATTTTTACCGTTGCAAAGGATTGTGCGAGATTACTGTGTAAACTCGGGAAAAAAAATCAAACTACAGATCTCTGGTGGGGAGA
>WTIF01000191.1 GCA_011522845.1 Deltaproteobacteria bacterium | reverse complement strand
GTTCAGCAGCAGCAAGATGCCCTTGCCAAAAAAGAGGTTCTCCAGGTCCAGGGAGTAGCTGGAATGCTGGCTGGGCTAAAAGCCTCGGATGTACAAGGTTTTCTTCCCTGCTTCGTAGGAGATCAAGATGCGGAATTACGGAGGATCGCTGAGCCGATTGAAACAAAAGATCGACTCTGGTTGCTCATTCATGCGGATTTGAGGCGCTCTGCAAGAGTGAGAGCCCTGCTGGATTTCATTGTTCCCAGACTGCTGGCCCAAAAACACTTGTTTGAAGGCATCCAAGCTTGAAAAAGTATTGCATGACAAGGATAGAATAGTTTTTTTACAGAGATTCCTCATTCATCAAAAGGCAGAACATGATCAAAGGACTCATCGCTCCGATTCTCACTCCCTTCGACGATCAGCTTGCGGTTGATCAAGAAAAATTCAATGCACTCGCTCATCAGCTCCTGAGCAATGGCTGTGCGGGCTTGGCACCATTTGGCACAACCGGAGAGGCGCTCTCAGTGGGTTCCGCAGAAAGGGAAGCGGCCCTGGAGGGGCTGATCAAATCGGGAGTGGATCCAGCAGTGTTGATTCCGGGGACAGGGCTCTGCAACCTGCCGGACACAGCCGAACTTTGTCGACATGCTCTGGAGCTTGGCTGTGCAGGAGTGATGACCCTACCGCCGTTTTACTACAAGGGGATGAGTGATCAGGGACTCTATGACTATTTTGTTCGCCTGATTGAAACCATCAATGACGTGCGATTGAAAATCTACCTCTATCACATTCCGCAGGTCAGTGGTGTGGGCCTGTCCATCTCCCTTGTCGCTCGACTGCACAAAGAATTTCCTGAGGTGGTTGTGGGCATCAAGGACAGCTCCGGAGACTGGGAGAATACCAAAGCCTTGCTGGGAATCGACGGCTTGATCGTCTATCCAGGTGCCGAACTACCCGTGATTGAAGCCATTCGTCTCGGTGCCCCCGGCTGCATCTCGGCGACAGCGAATCTGAACAGCGCAAGGATCGCTGAAGTGATCTCACTGTGTCACGCAGGAGAGTGGGAAGTAGCGGCAGCCAAACACGAGAGTGTCTGTGGCATTCGCAAGCTCTTCCAGGAATACGCTCCCATTCCTGCCCAAAAAGCGCTGCTCGCTCGGCAATTGGACCAACCTTCTTGGGGCAATCTACGCCCTCCTTTTCAACCAATCGCAACCGAACGTGTCGAAGCCTTGGCTGAGTCCTTGGATCGGCAGTTTGGTCTGAGATTCTAAATGAGCCTGATTTTCTTGCCAGAACTAAAAAAAATTCATCAATGAAATCAATTGCCTCAAAAATTTGCCTAGCGGGAGAGGTGAGACTGTCGTAGACGGGGGTGAGGAATGGTCTTGAGCGTAAAAGCGAAGAAATTGAGAAGATGAAACCAGCTCCTCATCCGGCCTGGCGGCCACTTTCTCCCCAAGGGAGGAAGCAAAGAATTTGCGCACTTCTTCACGTCAAAAAGGTCCAACTTATATGATATGACCGTCACCTGGATTCGTTACGTTGACAGTGACCAAACCAGCTTTTTCCTCAAAGAGAATCTTCTTTGAAGGCCGGGTAGGGCCAAGTGAGACTAATAACGATTATTGAACCTCTTCAAACTCTTTCTCCCCCACTCCTCCTCCCAAGAGTTGCTTACATTTGCTAAAGCTTATTATGAGACGTACTTCCGTCTCGTTTTGAGAATTCAACAACAATCGGAGGATTTATGTTTCAGCGTGAGCAGACAAATCAATTGTACCTGAAGGCAAAGGTCGAACTGTGTGATTACACACACAGAATTTATGCGCAACCTGTAGATGGAGCAAAGGTTTTGAGAAAGAACCAAGCAAACAAATGGGAGGTTAAAATGCTATGTGGTCCAGAATACCTTTCTAGGCACGGTATCTCACCGCAAACGGAGGCCAAATGTATGGTTGAAATTGAAGAAAACGGTGGATATCTGGAAGCGTAAAATGAATGCTTTAACGTGCTGTACGACTATCCTGTAGACACCTCTCTTCGTTTCCTCTTCCTTCAATACCTGGCAGCGGAATCTGCCAGGTATTCTTCTACCGGTTTTTAATTGCGAAACAGCCAGTCTCAACACAGATATTATATCATTGAGCAGCCAGACGATCTGTTATCAAATTTCGCTTTATGCAGCCTGGTTTTCTAATTTGTTGGATAGATTTCCAGTGATAGATTGAATTTCAGCTGCTGAGTGAGTTGCCTCTATCCATTTTCTGGGAATTTTTTCTTCACCGTGAATTGCTCCGAGCAAGCATCCCACCTGTACGGCTCTCGAACAATTACAGCCTCCGGCCAAAATAGCCAATCGTACCCCCTCTTCATAGGAAGTTGCCTGCGAAACTGCATGCAAAGCCCCCTGGAAAGTGCCGGAATAACGACAGGCTTTGCCAACCTTCTCTACAAACTCCACATGAGCAATTTCTGATGCAGAAATAACTTCTTCAATTTCTTCGGTTATTTGCTTGCTCAAACCATATTTGTTTGGATTACGGACTAATTGATGGATCGGGTACTGTTCTCCGGAGAGTGCAAGATCTAGTAGTTGGAAAAAAGCCAATGCGTGGGATTCGCAAAGATCCCCACCAGCAACCATTTTCAAGGCTGTTCTGCTCGAAGCAATCCGGTTTTCTGGTTTGGAATAAAGCCACACTGGCAAGGCTGCACAAAAGCCATCAATTTCATCGGCATTATCTGGGCCTACTGGTATTTCACCAGTGTGGTGATAATTTTCTAACATTGTGGTGACCAATCCATGACGCCATGGACCATCGATTGGGGCGGGCCAGCCTTTTTCTCTAACTTCAGGACTGTAGTTGAGTTTTCTTTTCTGAAAAGCCTGCTCATAGGCGGTGTTTGGACCGAAATGAGACAGCACATGCTCCATAAAAATTTTAGGTTCAAACAAACCAGAAGTTTTTTGGAGAGACCGCAGCATGACTAAGCTCAGATCAAAGTATGCGCTGTTAGCACCTGTGGGTAGAGTGTAGAATGGAGATTCACTGTTTGGCCAAAACTCCGGGCTGGTCGTGCCAGCTGTGAGTTTGTTGAGTTTCTGAGCATCGTAAATCCAATGTAATGGG
>WTIF01000408.1 GCA_011522845.1 Deltaproteobacteria bacterium | reverse complement strand
TCTGTAATTTCAATTTTCAACTATCTTGAGATTTTATGAAAAAATATCTTCTTCTAGCTTTCAGCCTAGCTGTTTTTGGACTACCAACCTCAAGTTTCGCTGATTCTCGACAATTGGTCGAATTTCCTGAAATGATGCGGGATCACATGCTAGAAAACATGCGGGACCACCTACTGGCCCTGACTGAGATTCAACAGTATCTCGCGCTGGAAGAATATGAAAAAGCTGCCACTGTCGCAGAAAACCGACTAGGCATGTCCTCTTTGAGCGGTCACGGTGCATCACACATGGCTCGTTTCATGCCCGCTGCTATGCAGCAAATTGGCACACAAATGCACAAGGCAGCCAGCCGATTTGCGATCATTGTGCAAGAGGGCGGTTTAGAAGGCAGTACACCCAAGATTGCTGAAGGACTAGCAGGGGTCATGCAGCAGTGTGTTGCCTGTCACAGTTCTTATCGGGTTCATCCATGATCAAAAAAAACCGATCATGGAGATATTCTCTGTGTTGGCTGATCGGCCTTCTTCTCATTTCTTCAACAACCTGGGCTGCAACTTGTCACTCACCGACTCTGGCGAATCAAGATCAATCTATTCTTTCACCAACTGGATTTGGTTGCCATCCGCAGACTGACAATAGGATTCATAGAATTCAGTGCATTCACGACAACCAAGAAGCCTGTCTTCTTCGTAGGAAAGCAACATTACCCGACCCAAACGCCTTTGCTAGTTTTGCCCCTCAGTTCACTATAATCGCAGTTGATTGTCCCACAACCAGCACCTGTTCTACAGACTCAATCCAGCCAGTTTTTGAACATATCTTTCTTCGAAATAGTGTCTTCCGAATCTAGACTGTCTCGCTACCCAAATTTTATGCGATTTGACAGAAACTTTTGGTTGTGAGCAGCGATATGATGGAGAATCAGCTTGTTCTAAGGAGAAGACAACTGATTGCCCTTTTACTAGCACTGATTGTCGGACTATTTTTGTTTGAACCCTGGTCATTATTTTCCAAGCCGATTTGGGAACAGGTGCCCAGCAGTGAGAGCATTTCCAAAGGGGAGCAAATATTTGCAGCAAATTGTGCGGCATGCCATGGAGAGAAAGCTGTAGGAGAAAACCTTCAACGTCCGCTGGGAGGTATGAAGGATCAAGGAGGGTACCTAGCCCCAGCTCTCAACGGAACCGGTCACGCTTGGCATCATCCTGATGAAATACTGTTTAGAATTATTCAGGAAGGTTCGATTGCGGAAGATTCCCCAATGCGAGGCTTTGCTGGGAGACTCAGTGATTCCGAGATTGTTGCTAGCATCCATTACTTCAAATCACTCTGGCCAGAAGAAATTCTGAATCGACACAAAGCAATGGTACAACACTGATCCATTCTGAGTTTCATTCCATACTCTCTTACTACGGAATTTCAATGAAAACACTAATAAGTAAACTTCTAATCGTACTATCACTAACGGCGGCCTCTGTTGTTTGGGCCTCCGATGTCACGATGTACAAGCATCCACAATGTGGCTGCTGTGAAAAGTGGGCGAATATCCTGCGTGATGAGGGATATCGGGTTACCAGCAAAGGCACCTACAACATTGAGCAACTCAAAAACCAGATGGGATTACCGAGTTCTCTGCGCAGTTGCCACACTGCCATCATTGGAGATTTCATCATTGAAGGACATGTGCCCGAAAAGACACTCGCTCGCTTTCTTGCTGACCCACCAGCTGGGGCTCAAGGGCTAGCTGTACCAGGAATGCCCATTGGCTCACCGGGAATGGAACATCCAACCCGAAAAGACGCATATGACGTGCTGTGGTTTGACCAGCAAGGCAAGACACAGGTCTTCGAACACATTGACTGAAGCTCTTGTTGCAAAGCAAATCTCAAAAGCGTTGCGGAGCTGTTTCCCCTTACGCTAAATTACCGACGATAATCTCATAAGCTAAACACCAACGGAGTTAGAGATGTCTGATCTCGGCACGATCGCCTTGATGATTGCTCTTGCTGCTTGTCTCTACGGCACAGTTGTACCCCATCTGGGTGTTAGAACAAACAACTGGAATCTGATTCGTTCTGCACAAAATGCCAGCATCATCAGTTTCTTTCTAATTGCAGTCGCCTCTGGAGTCCTAATCCATGCACTTGTGGTCAGTGACTTCAGCATCTTCTATGTGTGGCGCAACTCCAGCGTTGACATGCCCATGTTTTTCAAGGTGACGGCATTTTGGGGAGGCTTGGAAGGTTCGCTGCTATTTTGGATTTTGGTTCAGAGTTTCTTCGCGATGGTTGTTGCCTTTCGCTACCAGTATAGCAATCGAGAAATCATCCCATATGTAATCGCCACTCTGAATGGAATCCTCTGTTTTCTACTCGTTTTGCTCCTCGGTTGGTCCAATCCCCTGGATCTGCAAGCAACCATTCCTGCAGAAGGACGAGGACTGAATCCATTGCTACAGCATATTGCCATGGTGGTTCATCCACCTTCGTTGTACCTAGGCTTCATCGGTTTCAGCGTACCCTTTGCGTTTGCGATTGCCGGAATGATTCGAGGCAAACTAGACAATGAGTGGGTACTGACCACTCGCCGCTGGACCCTAGTCTCTTGGTATTTCCTCTCGATGGGGTTGATTCTCGGTGGTCAATGGGCGTATGAAGAATTAGGATGGGGTGGTTTCTGGGCTTGGGATCCTGTTGAAAACGCTGCCTTCATGCCTTGGTTGACAGGCACCGCTTTCCTACACTCTGTGATGATCCAGGAAAAGCGCAACATGCTCAAAATCTGGAATGTTGTGTTGATCATCATCACATATGGGCTAACCATTATCGGAACATTTTTGACCCGTTCTGGAGTAGTCAATTCAGTTCACTCCTTCACCCAATCTGAAATCGGTCCTGCCTTCCTGGTCTTCCTCGCTGTTGTCTTGGTTGTCGGTTTTGCGCTGCTCTTTCGACGTATTCAGATGCTGGAATCCGAACACAAAATGGAAGCCGTGCTCTGCCGTGAAAACGCCTTTCTTGCTCAGAACGTTATCTTTGTAGGAATGGCATTCACCGTTTTGCTGGGAACCACCTTCCCACTGCTCGCTGAGGCGATTCGTGGTACAAAATTGTCCATTCAAGCACCGTTTTTCAATACGATCATGGCGCCGATGGGCTATGTTCTATTTTTCTTAATGGGTATTGGGACCGTGATTGCCTGGAGGAAATCAAGTAAGGGAAGCCTACGTAGAAACTTTCAAAACCCGATGATTACAGCAACCGTTGGAACTATCATCCTGGCTGTTTTCATACCCTTTCATTTGGAAGCATTTACAATTTTTTGGATCGCTATCTTTGTCACGGTCACCATCCTGATTGAAGTTGGCAAAGCAGCCCATGTGAAAGGCAAGCAGTTACAGGCGGGACCTCTGGTAGGATTGATTCATGTTTTCCAGCGCAACCAGCGCCGATATGGTGGCTTGGTGATCCATTTAGGAGTAGTGCTGATGTTCCTAGGCTTTGCGGGTACATTTTTCAGCGAAGAACGCGACCTAACACTAGAGCGCGAAGAAATGATACCACTGAACGCCTACTACCTGAAGTTCACTGGTGTTGAAGAATTTCAGGTCCGCAACGCCACACACCGAGCTGCGATCATTGAAGTCTATGATCAGGACAAACAGTTGCTGGAAGTGATGAAGCCTGCCAAAAGCTTCTATCCAACCCAACCACAGCCCCTGACTGAAATTGCACTACGAAGAGAATTCCTGAAAGACCTCTACCTGATATTTTCCAGTGAATCTGGTGCTGACAGCGAATTAGTGACAATCAAAACTTATGTCAATCCGCTCGTTGGCTGGGCCTGGATGGCTCTTCCCGTATTCACTCTGGGAATCGGTATCTGTTTAACTTATCGACCACGCAGTTTGACCTCGCGCCAGGAAGTATTGCGTCAACAGTACCTTGCTGCTGAAGGCTGAGTATGTGGAAGTCATGGAAATTCTGGACAGTTTGGGCCACCTTGGGTGGATTGATTGGTCTGTTCGCTTTTGGTTTCACCACAGACCCCAAGAAGGTTCCTTCTCCACTAATTGGTCATGAAGCTCCAAATTTTCAACTCATCAATCTCTGGAACGGAGAATCCGTTGAACTAAGCGCTCTACGCGGTAAGCCCGTAGTCTTGAATTTCTGGGCTTCCTGGTGCGTTGAATGTCAGCAAGAAGCTCACATTCTGGAAGCTTTTCACAAGCGTTATGGCGAAACAGTGCCTCCTCAGGTTCACATCCTCGGCGTAGCCATTCAGGATAAATCCGCACAAGCGCAAGCTTTTGCACGACAGTTTAACAAAACGTACTTCCTTGGCCTCGACAACACCAATGGTGACATCGCTTTGGAATATGGTATTTATGGGGTGCCAGAAACGTTTTTTATCGATCCTCAAGGAAAGATTCGCTTCAAGCAAATTGGGGGGGTCAGCGCAGAATTGATGCAGGAACAAGTCAACGAAATGCTTGGTCAAGGGTAATCTTAATCAGATTAGACAACTTGTTTTTTTGAGACAGGAGGCCTCATGAAGTTCATTATCCCTTTTCTGTTAAGCTTCGCTATTAGCTGGAGCGGTCTGCAGGCTGACCAACGTAATCCAGAATTGCCTGATCTTTTTAGCCAACTCGAACAGGCGGAAACCTCCTATGCTGCAAGTCCGATTGTTCAAAACATTTGGACGATCTGGTTAAAGCATCCGGACTCACAGCTCACACAAGCCATGAAAGCAGCTTCCGAGATCATGCAAAACGGTGATTTGGAGCAGGCTGAGTTGTTATTTACTCAATTGATCGAAAAAGCTCCTGGCTGGGCAGAGGCCTGGAACAAGCGAGCCACCGTTCGCTACTACAGAGACAACCTGATCGGCTCAATTGCGGACATCAAGGAAACCCTTGTCTTGGAACCTCGCCATTTTGGCGCACTCTCTGGCCTAGGAATGATTCAAATGCGTCTTCAGGATTATTCAGAGGCCTTATCAACCTATGAGTCTCTGCAAAAAATCCATCCAAACTCACAGGATGTTGGCAGAATACTTCCAGCACTACGTCAGCAGATTTCTCAACAGTACCTCTAAACCTTCCTCTTCAAACCACCATTCATGAAATTCCAGCAAGTCCAGGAACTCTGGGAAATCAATCCAAATCAGTTCCTTGGGTTGTTCAGTCCACCAGGCCAGAAGGAGCATCAATTATTCGCTGCACTCTGTGGAGCAGCCGTAAGGGGAAAAACTGATCTTGTCCAGATTAGTTCGCAGGAACTTGAGAGAGAATCTGGATTAAAGAGTGATGAACTCAGCGCAATGCTTGTACAAATGGAAGAAAAGGGAGCAGCTCGTAGAATCAAGGAATCCAAATGACTCTATCCACGCTAGGTGAGAATTATCCACAATTGCATGCCAGCGCTTATGTTGCAGAGAGCGCACAGATCATTGGCGATGTTCGGCTAGCGGCCAAGAGCTCTGTTTGGTTTCAAAGTGTGCTGAGAGGAGATTCGGATCAAATCATGATTGGCGAAGAAACAAACGTACAAGATGCGACCATCTGTCACGTTGATCCAGGCTTTCCTTTAGAGATTGGTACCCGTGTCACAGTCGGGCATCGCTGCATTTTGCATGGCTGCACGATTGGAGATGACTGCCTGATCGGGATGGGAGCTATTCTGATGAACGGTGTGCGAATCGGAGAGGGAAGTATCGTTGGAGCAGGAAGTTTATTGCTGGAAGGAACCGAAATTCCTCCTTTTTCGCTGGTAGCTGGTTCGCCAGCCAAGGTGAAGAAAACTTATGGGCCTGAGATTCTTGAACAGATTCGTCAGGCAAGTGCACATTATGTCAGCAGAGCAGAACACTACCGCAGCAACTGGCAGAAACTCGCATCCTAGGCGCTTTGTGCTAGAGCATCGTAGTTCATGGGGGAGGCGTTATATCGGTGAATTTCTGCAAACACCTGGCGCAGTTCCTGTGGACTCAGGTCTGAAAGAGCCTTGTGGTCGCTGCCTAGCAGACGGTTTAAAAAGAGCATTTGTTGCTCCTCAGATCGATAACCAAAAATCTTCAGTTGTTGTCGCAAAACATCGAAGACTCTTTGACTAATCTGAGGTTGGCTTTCTTCCTCGACTACTTGAAAATTTTCCTTGGACAGAGAACGCAACTCTTGGCGCAGTTCTACTTCTTCAGAAAGCTTTGAAAATCTTTTGCGCTCTCGGAGGACTTCCACCACAACGATCAAGCCTGTGATCATCAGGGAAATCAAACAAAAACCGAGCAGTATGGTCTCCATGAACAAACTCCATTGGCATGCGGAAGAGAAATTGCTAGGGCATCCGGCCTAAGACATTGACGCACACAAGATCCACAAAAGCACAAAGCAGACCAACCCTTCCTGTCTATATTTCTCATCAAAACAACCCAACAAACACTCTTTACAGCGCAAGCAACCCTTGAAGAACAGCACCATTTACGCTTCTCCAGCACCACCTCGACTTGATCCCCGGCCTCATGCAGACCTGCGTGCACAGACACGCCAATTGGCAGGTGAACACCTGCGAAATGTGGAACTAGCACCGGCAATTCGTCGTAGTCAGGAATTACAAAATTCTCTACTCACTGAGTATGCGGGTGACTCACCAGAAAATATCGAACTTCTGAAAAAATGTCTTCAAGAAGTCAGCATCATGGGAATCAATTTTGTGATTCCCAAACGGCGTGTACTCCTCAGTGTTCATGAGATTTTGCGTCTATCAAACCTTGGGTTTCGCTTTGGCAAACTAGACCCAGACTTTGAGATTCACCTACAGCAAGGTCGTCGTATTCCTTTTTTTCAGGGAGAGCCACTTCCCAAGCAAAACTGGGAACAAAAATTCGCTTGCGTCCTCAAACACAAAATTTGCCTGGAGCTTCTACAAGAATATCGTTCCGCTTTGGAAATTATTAATCAACAACGTCAACAAACTCTTGAAAGCAAAAATAAGAATTCAAGCCTGAATAAGGAACTACGGCAGCAGGCAGAAGAGAACATGTTCCAGTTTAAAGTTCCCACCAAGTTTGATTTACTCGATCCTCCACTAATTCCAATGGAGGAAAGCCTGTTTGCTCACGATCAACAAGTGATGGAAGCAACCCTGTCCGATGTTGCCAAGAAAGTACTGGAGATGCAAAACCAGAGAGAGCTTCCTTCTTTATTTCAGGAAACCACGCTTTCCGAGATTCAGAGTGTACCGCACCATGTGATGATTCTGTTGGACATGAGTGCTTCTACCTTCGAGAAAGAAATCTTTAAGCTCTCTAATCTGGTTTGTGCCGAGTTATTGAGAACTCTGCCAGCCTATTTGCCTGACTCTACGTTGAGTATTTTGCCCTACAGTGACGGTGCTCAAGGCGTGATGAATAATTTTCAGAATTTCATTGCACCGGGCGGCACAACTGCCTACGATGCCATCTTTTCATTTTCTCAGCAGTTGCTTGGGAAAACAGAAGGGCATCGAGTGGTGATTCATCTCTCTGATGGATTGCCAAACAGCTTGGAAGACGCCTGCCAACAGGCGAAACAGTTTCCAACTCTCAATATTCATTATGGACAAATCATTTTTGGCCATACGAAAAGAGTTGGTGACTTATCAGATTATCTGTTTGTAGATGAAGCTACCACTTCTGGGCAGGGTCGTGATTCCACCCGTTTCGAAAAATACGTATCTCACTTCACTGATGTTGCCTTGGCTTCACAAGGTGAGCAAATCATACTCTGGGTCATGCAACATCTTGATGAAGCGGTGATCGCCATGCTGGATCTATTTATCGGGCAATATTTCCTGCAGCAAGCGTCACCCAAGACTACCGATTCTGAAGACACACCCACGTCCCTCTAGACCCCTTACTTTCGTTACCTGTTATGCGAACACCGGTTGCTACTCTCCCGGACGCAGTGTGTGAAGAGTTGGACTTATTACAAAAAGTTCAACAGGGAGCCTTGCGTGATCAAGCTGATGAAGCTGACCCCAATTACTACGATGACATTCTCGAGTTGCGTGATTCTCTAAGTGAAGCGCATCCAGAAGATTTACCTGCACTGACCACCCAAATTGAGCAACTGGTTCTGCTTGCTCAACGTCAACAGGAGCGGACACCACGGAACCGAAGTTTTCACTGGCACTCCCCATATTTTGCCCACATGCGCCTACAGGAACAGGGAAAGACTAGAGATCTATTGCTTGGCAACCAGAACTTCTTCTCAGGCCATCTCTCCTGTTCCATAGTTGATTGGAAGAAGGCTCCAGTTAGTCAAATTTTCTATCGCTACCAGGAAGAGGAAGAATATATTGAAGAACTGGGAGGGCGTGAAGTTGAAGGACGGCTTTTACTCAGGAGACTAGTCCGTATCGAAGATGGAGTTCTACGCAGTGTCAGTTGTCCACAAGGAACATGGTTTTTTGAAGACGGTCAGTGGTTTCAGTGGGAACAGACGAGGATTGAGCTGAGTGGTGGAAGTGGCAGTGCCACCCGACCAGTCCATGAAATTGGACCATATCGACTGGATAAGCACCTACCACAAATCACAGCACTGATTGATGAACGGCAGTTTGAAATCATTAGTCAGCCAGAAGCTGGGGTGATTCTTATTCAGGGTGGAGCTGGTTCGGGCAAAACAACAGTGGCTTTACATCGACTCGCCTACCTGATGACACAAAAGCCAAACTACTTCAACAGCAATAGCATCCTACCAATTGTTTTCAACCGGGCCCTCGCCCAGTACATCAGCAAGCTGCTACCTTCACTAGGGGTTAATGGTGTAGAAGCAAAAGTATTTCAAGAATGGGTTGCTCAGTTACGTCAACGTTTTTTCCCAGACCTGCCTTCTCGTTATGCCGAAAATACTCCCGTGAGGGTAATCGAGTTCAAGCGCAGCCCTGTCATTCTTGCTTGGTGTGCTAGGGAGCTAGAGCATCGACTGGAACGATTTCAGGCTACTCTGATGAAGTTGTTTAGTTCATTGACCAACGGGAGCGATGTAATCACTGTGTGGAACAGTTCTGACAAATCTCCAGTGACCGATCGGTTATCTCGCCTAATGAAATGGACCCAGGGGCAAGAAGCCCTTACACATCTACCACCTACGCCCGATTCCTCAATCCGGCAGCGCATAGACCGTCTGGTTGAAGATTGGTTTCCTGATGTCCTCAAGAGCCCTCAAGCATTAGCTCTTCAACTCTGGAATGATGCGCTGATTCAACGTAGAGCCTTACAGGAAGCAATCACTGATTTTGCTCCAGGTTCGTTCAGTGAAAGTCAACTCGAAGAAATTTGGAGTTGGAACGTACGTTGTTACCAGCGGCGTCAGGTCATCGTTGGAGAAAGAGTAGAAGAAGATGGAGAAACACCCGAAGGTTGGCTAGAAAATCAGAGTCTCAGCGATGAATTGCCAACCCTAGATGAAGAAGACGACACTCTACTGTTGCTGCTTTACCAACTGACTACGGGACCTCTCCGTGGTCGGAAGAATAAATTACTGCAGTATCATCATTTGCTAGTGGATGAGGTTCAGGATTTCAGCATTCCAGAGCTTCAGTTATTACTCTCCATGACGCCTCCAGAGCGTAGAAGCGTAACGTTGGCTGGAGATATGGATCAACGTATTTTGGCAGGAAATCGCTATCAGGACTGGAATACCATGTTACAGGCCCTGAGTGTGGAAGTTACCGCAATGGAACCGCTAACGATTGGCTACCGGTCTACCTATGAAATTATGGAAGTTGCCAAGCATGTCATTGGCCACCTAAGCGTAAATACAGTATGGGAAGCCACAAGACATGGTGCACCTGTGGAACGGTTTGGCTTTCAGCATCCAGGAGTATTGATTGCGTTTCTAGTAGATAGTCTCGGCAGTTTACTGAGGAGAGAGCCTTCTGCGAGTGTGGTTGTACTCACACGTGAGCTACCAGAGGCTCGAAAAATTGCAGGGCAGTTAGAACGAGCTGAGATACCGGGATTACGGTTGGTTGCTGATCAGGATTTTTCTTTCAGGGCCGGAGTTGAAGTAACTGATATTTCACAAACCAAGGGACTTGAATTTGACTACGTGCTCTTAGTGGATGCGGATGCTTCCACTTATGGCCCAGATGATCTATCTCGGCACTTGCTCTACGTCGGGATCACTCGTGCTGCCCATCAATTGTGGCTGCTTCATTGCGGTAATCCATCTTCCCTCCTTCCAGACACCCTCCGCTGAAGTCTGTGATCGCCCTTCCAGCAAGCGAGAAAACAGTGGAATCTCTCGAGGTAATTTGGAGTCGGGTAGTGGTAAGAAGACTTCTGCGTTGCGCTCCGTGACATCTCCCTCCAGCAGGCCATTTTTATCATTTACATTGAGCGGAGGAGATGTCGCATAACTTAGAAGTAGTTTTCCTTCGAGCGACTTGAGATTGGGATGATAGATGCGTAGGCGTTCTTGGTATTCGCGGGTCTGAATCAAGTAGTAGGCGATACGTGACCAAACTGGTAGCGCTCCACTGGAACCTGTCAGGCGGAACCGATTCGCAGTTGCTTCGGCTTCTCCAGGCCGATCTGAGCCAACGTAGACGGCGATGGTGTATCCTCCCCTAGTCTGCATTCCCTGACGAGTTGGAACTGGCAAATGACCGACAAAGGTCGCATTTGAATAATTGTTGGCAGTTCCCGTTTTGCCGAGAGCAGGGATTTGTACTGTCACCTGTTTTCCATCTTCACGCACATACTCTGTTTGTAGAAAGCGTTTCGCTCTTCGGCCTGTTCCGTACTCAACTACTGAACGCATAATTTCTTGCAAAGCCCGATTGACACCAGGATCCAGAATGTTACGGGATTGATGATCAGCTTCGTAAATAGTTCTGCCCCCAGTATCTTCAATTCGTTGAATCAATGACCAATGATTTTTGGGGGATGTGGAATCCCCAAAAACTTGACCTGTGGCCAGCGACTGATAGAGCATTGCCAGATCTTGTAGCGTTACGTCGTTCGCACCAAGTGGAAACGAAAGCACCGGCTGAAGCGGGCTCTCAACACCTAGGAGTTTTGCTACTTCCACAACTGTCTGTAGTGAAAGCAGCATCCTGAAGTCATGATTCCAATAAAGACGTGCCGTTGAATAGGGCTCCTGGCGCAATACATCCTGCTGACGTTGTTGCATCAGGTCTTCAAGCCCCTGAAAAATCGTGGAACGGATCTTTCCATGCAACCAAATATTAGCTGGTGAAAAGAAGCGCTCTCGCTGATTCGAAGTCCAGACCTGATTGTACAAGCGGAAGCGATAGGGAGTTATGGGAACCCAGCCTTTTGTAAGATCACGAGGATTCTCTGCGTAGGCTAACCGTGGGGGTATCGGAGTGTTGTAAGGATCTGCCCGCAGCGCACTTTCATGAACATAAAAATTTTGAATCCACTCTCCAGCCACCTGATCATCTGTTTTAAAACTGCCGTTGAGGAAAGCATCTTCTGTTTGTACCAGTTGCTGCCGTAACCGTTCTTGCACCTCCTGGAGGCGCAAAAAGTTATGTTCCAATAACTCTCTTTCGCGGACCACACGGGCAGAACCTGAACGCAAGCGTGAGCGCACCTCAGCACGCCAGTTCCGACCATGATAAAGGTTACGCAGTGCCTGTTCCTCTTCAGGTGGTTCAAAGGCAGTGTTGCGTAAAAGTTCCTGCCGAGCCGCCTCCATCAAGTACGGTTGCATTCGATACTGAGTATCAATGATTCCATAAGTATCTCGCAACCGGACAACGTAATCTGCGCGACTCTCATTCTCTTCTCGTGCAAAGCGGGTAAATTCCACTAGTCGTTCGAACTGCTCCAGGTCCAAGTAATCGAGCAGGTGTTCCAGCAAGTAGATACTAGCGAGATTCTCTGAAAGTGCACCAGCCCAGACCATCGAACTTTGATTGTCTGGTGGCTTATGATCGGGCTTGGGAATGTAGATCTCACCCTGCCATTGATAAACCCGATACTCATTGGACAGGGCCTCCAACGGATTCCAACCCAACTCCATTGCCACCATGTACAGTAACAGTTTAAAGGTTGATCCAGGTTGACGATAGGCCTGCATTGCCCTGTTGAATCCACGAGGTTCAAATCCACCTGCAAAAGCCCGAACCTCACCATCTTGCAAAACCATCACACCACCGTCGAGGGTCGGTTGCTGCTCAATGCTCGCCTGCCAAACAGACCCTGAATTATCGCGTTGATGCAAGGCCACTAGAATTGGTCCACCTGTTTTCAGATCATCAAGCGCTTGCTGAAAATCTTTTTTTCGAAGTTTGTTGGGTGCTCGTGGATTTATTCGACGGACAAACTCTTCCAATAACAAGCCCCGCACTTCTGCCCGATCAGATCCTACTTGAACCTTTACGCTCGGGTTATCACCCAGCAACACATCCTCAATTCGGCCAATGTAGAAGTTTCCGGATTCAGGTTGCAATGAGGATGGCTCTTGATTCGTGACTGGAGCAGCATAGCCATTGCGCTGAAA